>JAJZTU010000066.1 GCA_021848765.1 Bacillota bacterium | reverse complement strand
GCAGCCGCAAGCCCGGGCGATGCGGGCGATGCGCACCGCCTCCTCAGCCGTTCTTGCCCCGGAGGTATTGGGCATTAATATACATTCCCCGGGTACGAAGTTCAGGACATTTTCATCAGAAGACTCAATATCCACCCTGCGCAGGGCCACTGTAACCACCTGGGCTCCTGAGGCCCGGATGCATTCCGGAATCAAGGTATGGGCAGAAAACTTCCCCGTACCGGCAAATAACCGGCTGGATAACTCCCGTCCGCCAATAACCAGTTTGTCTGACATCAACATCAACCTCCACCGACAAAGCGCAGAACATCCACCTTGTCATTTTCTTTGAGTACAATCTTCGCCAAGTTCGCACGGTCAGCCACTTCACTGTTAAGTACGACGACAACTGTATCCGGGTTTACACCTTTAGACTGCAGTAGGGTAAGCAGAGTAGTTTCCTGCTCCCAAGCCTCAGTGGTCCCATTAAGGCAAATCTTCACCTGAATCACCTCACCTCCAAATAAACTAAAAAAGCTTACCCTTGAGGGTAAGCCTTTGTACAAAAACAGAATGTTTGGTTCTGCTTCCCTTCGCTGGAATTACCCATGCAGGTTCAGAGGGTTAAGACTCACGTCTCTCTCAGCCATTCGGCACCCCTAGCAAATATGAATTTATGTCCATTATATTTGATAGCGGACCTTTTGTAAATAGAATTCTACATAGTTCCCAAAAGGACTATCTGCGAACAACTAACCCCATTGTGTCTGGTTTCATATTATGAGGTATAAAGGGAAATCCGTGCCGCAACAAGGGGAGTGGCCATATGCCTGGCAAACCTATGAAATCCGCATCTATGGTCAGTTTCGACGGTATTGAAATCTTCTACCGCTCCTGGCAGCCGCCAGATGCAAAACATGCGATCATCATGCTTCACGGTGCGGCAGTCCACTCCGGACTCCACTATGCTCTACTAGGCCGCTGGCTGTCCAAAACAGGTTTTTCCGTTTTTGCCCCTGACCTGCGGGGCCACGGCCGTTCCGGGGGCCCCCGGGGCCATGTCAATAAATTTTCCGACTACCTGGCTGACCTCCATATCCTGGTCCAAAAGGTCAAAGCACAATACCCGGGCAAGCTTTTTCTCTGGGGTGAGAGCCTGGGTGGGCTAATCTGCCTGGGCTATGCGGAAAAATTCCCCAACCTGATTGACGGAATCATCGCCTCCTCACCAGGTTTAAGACTCACTGCCTGGCTTCCTTTCCCAGCCCTGTTCAACTTAAACAGTTTTTCCTTCTGGGCCCCAACCCTGTATGTACCCATGTGCAATTTAGTGGAGCAGGCGATAGGTAATCCCAAGATGATTAAGAAGGCCAGAAGAGATGCTTTGCTGATAACCAGCTTTACAGTCCGCTACCTGGCTGAAATTATTGAAGCCGGCAACACGGTGGGAAAGGGTCTCGGAACCCTCACCACTCCCTGCTTTTTTCAGCTGGCAGGAGCCGACCGGGTAGTCGATACTCCGGCAGTTGCCAGACTGTTTGCTTCCATCCCGGCCAGGAAAAAAGTCCTTAAGATCTATGACGGGCTAAATCACTGCCTTTTCCCCGAAAAACCTGCCTTGATCCTGAAAGACACAATCCAGTGGTTAACCGGAATAACCGGGGATTGACGAGAATGATCTAGCAGGCAAGATCGTGAGATACGGAATAATTCAGATCCTCCCCAAAAATATCACGCCAGGGAGGATTTTTTGCGTATTTCTCAGGTTAGCTGTGATTTACATCATAGATTCCCTTCCTGCAACATCTTATAATCAAATCATAACAAGTTCAAAAATAAAGAAAAAATAAGGAGGCGTAAAATTATGTTTTGTTACCAGTGTCAACAAACTCCCAAAGGCGGCTGTACCAAAATCGGGGTGTGCGGAAAAAACGAGGATATTGCCAGTCTGCAGGATACTATTGTGCTCGGATTGAAGGGCATTGCCGCTTATGCTACCCATGCCAGGGAGCTTGGCTTTACTGACCCTGAAGTGGATGGGATTACCCATGAAGCCTTATATATGACTCTCACCAACTCCAACTTCAACCTGAATGATCATATCAATATGGCCCTGAAGGTGGGTTCTGCAACAGTGAAGGTCATGGATCTTCTGGACAGGGCCCATACCTCTAAATTAGGGGTTCCCAAACCGGTCACTGTTTCCCAGGATAAAGTAGAAGGCCATGCCATCCTGATTACCGGCCATGACCTCTTCGCCCTGGAAGAATTGCTTAAGCAAACCGAAGGCAAAGGCATCAATGTTTATACCCACTCTGAGATGCTGCCGGCCCACGGCTATCCTGAGCTCAAAAAGTATCCCCACCTGAAAGGCAATGTGGGCAAGGCCTGGTATGACCAGAGACAGCTGTTTGAGCATTTCCCCGGAGCTATCTTGGTGACGACTAACTGTGTAATGCCTGTCAGAAACGGCACTTACGGAGACCGGATGTTCACCTGCCTGGTTTCCGGAGTTGAAGGAGTGCAAAAGATCGAGGGCAATGATTTCTCCCCCCTGATTGAAAAGGCCCTGTCCCTGCCCGCTGCCAATGTAGAATCTGACAAAACCCTGACCACCGGATTCCATCATGAAAACGTTCTGCCCCTTGCCCCGGCGATTATTGAAGCAGTAAAGGCAGGCAAAATCCGGAGATTTTTCTGCATTGCCGGCTGTGATGCCCCCACTAAAGGCAGGGATTACTACCGGGAATTGGCTTCCGCCATCCCCAAAGATTGTGTAATTCTCACCACCTCCTGCGGTAAATTTAGATTCAATGACCTGGATTTCGGCACTATTGAGGGCACAGGAATCCCCCGCTTCCTCGACCTGGGCCAGTGCAACAACTCCGGCTCTGCCGTTAAAATAGCCCTGGCTCTGGCTGACGCCTTTGGCTGTACTGTAAATGACCTTCCCCTGAGCATCGTGCTCTCCTGGTTCGAGCAAAAAGCTGTGGCCATCCTGCTGGGCTTGTTCAGCCTGGGTGTGAAGAACATGTACATCGGACCCTCCGCTCCCGAGTTCCTTACTCCCGGAGTTGTAGAAGTTCTCCAAAAGACATTTGACCTGAACCTGATCAGCGGGGATGCCCAAGCCGACTTGGCCAAAATGCTGGGCTAAACCGGGATTTGAAGAGGATAGACAGGCTGAAAATTAGCTTAGAGAGATTTAAAATTAAGAAAAAAAATTGGGGCTTAGCCGTATTGGCTAAGCCTGCTTACTTTAATTTTCCCCTCTCTTGCTGAATATTCCCTGGCGACTTTTCCCACTTTCTGCTGCAACTTGTGAAAAAAATCTCGCACTCTTTGAAAAAAAAGGTTATAATAAAAAGTGCAGTAAACAAAACCGCCTGGACTACAGGCTAGAAAATAAGGAGGAGCCAATGAATAAAAAATCACTTATGGTAGCCCTGGTAAGTTTGACACTTCTGGCCGGAGCCACCGGATGTACCGGTAAGCAACCCGCTCCGCAGCCTCCCCAAGGCCAGGCAGGCCAGATGATGCCGCCTCCGGCACAGCCTTCAAAACCGGTGGATGCCAACCAGGTAGCGGACAAGGTTACCAAGCTGTTGGATGAGAAATATCCCGGTGAGTGGAAAGTTTCCGGAAAAACCCTCAGCAAAGGCAAGTATACCGAAAATGATAACTTTGGAATCGCAGACACCGTAGGGTCCGAATTTCCCGGCAGTATGGTATCTATCTTCGTTGGAGAAGACCGGATTTCCTCTACCGTAAAAAATAATCAAACCGGCCAACGGGTGTTGTCCGGTTATCCTACTCCGGCAGCAGTCGGAGAAACCATGAAGAGCGGAAAACCTGCCGTCGGCTCCAGCACTATGGGGAGCAGTATAGGCTCATATCAGAAGGTTTATATTCCCCTGAAATCCGGTGACAAGACAGTAGCAGTTATGAGCATCTCTCTCCAGTAACCGATTTCCGTCAACAATTCGTCTCAGCCTGCTAAAACCTCAGGGCTTTCCGCTCTGAGGTTCCCATTTTAGCGGGGAAATATTACAAGGAGATAACTTTAGCAGCTTTGTTTATTCTTTCCAGTATAGTATATATGTTGGTGACCTGACCCACACACAGTTTTTCTTTGATCTTAAAATAATCCAGGCACGTCCCGCATGATAAGATTTCCACACCTTGTTCCCGGAGGTTCATGAGGTGTTCCAGGACCGGTGAATTCTCACACGTCAATTGAACACCACTGTTGATAAACAGCATACTGCGGGGCAGTTCTTTGTTTTCAATCAATGCATACATAAAGTTTTTCATTAGGATTGCCCCAAGCTCTGCACTACCACGCCCCAATTCCGCCGACGTAATGAAGATTACAGTATTTCCAGTCTCCTGTTTATTATCGATATTATTAGACTTCATGTAAATCTCTCCTTAGGACTAATTTGGATAATGGTGGGCCATGAAGGACTCGAACCTTCAACCTGACGATTAAGAGTCGCCTGCTCTGCCAATTGAGCTAATGACCCGGGATTATACCGGTAAAACAGGCCCGGAGGCTTTTTGTTTAGCCTATGGATATTATACAATAAATCGTATTAATCCCTCAAATAAGATTAATTTATCAAGAACAAGCGGTCCATAAAGTTTTTCTATCGCTCGACCATCCTGGTTTGCCTTAATCCGTAACCGGCAGTGTCAAGGCCTGCACAGGGCAAATGGTCACGCAACGGGGACCGGCCTCATGTCCGTAACAAAGATCACATTTCACAGCTATGTTGCGAATAGTGTCACGGTGCACAGCATCAAAAGGACAGGCCTCAACACAAGCCCAGCAGCCGGTGCACTTGTTTTTATCCGACAATACCACTCCATCGGCATCCTGGTATAAACTGCCCGTCAGGCAAGCTTCCACACATTTAGGCTGCTTACATTGCCGGCAAAGGACGGGCTTCTCCACCTTATTAAACTGGTCAATGTGTACTACCACTCCGGCCGCTTTAGGCCGTATAGTCCCGGTCTTAAACATGGAACAAGCCAGTGCACATGATTCACATCCAATACATTTCTCCGCGATTACCCTGATAGGCTTAGCCATTATGCAGCCCCCTTCCTCCGGCTCCCGGCTCAACAGCTTCTAATCCAAAAGCTTCCAATCCAACAGCGTCTAAGCCAATAGCTTCTAAACCAATACCTTCCAATCCAATAGCTTCCAGGTCCATAGCCGCCAGACCTTCTATTTCAGCCACCCTTTCCGGCGCCGGTCTCCCGTTTTCATCCCAATTACGCAGGCGATAATACCTGGAAAGCAGCCCTTCAAACTGCTTCCGGTCAATTTTGTGGCCTTTGGTATTGCCGGCCGGCATCTCCTCGTCAAAATAGCGCTTCGGCAAGGTATCATCGGCTCTGGTCACACCTTCCCCCAGGTTAATCAGCCGCTCCAGGTCAAGTACCCGCTTGCCCGCTTCCAGCAAATCCTCCGGGGAAAATTCCAGGCCGGTGGCCTCTTCAATAAGCGTAGAGAAATGCTCTCTTCGCAGCAGATGCGGACTGTTAAAGCTATGGCACACAAACTTACATATACCCAGGCAGTCGGTAACGGCATACATGTTTTCATGGTAATAAACCATCTTTTCCTTAGTATCGTAGGCGGTAGGATCCGGGCTAACAGCAGATCCGTAGATTTTCTCCGTCAATTCCCCAGGTAAATCCAGAATATCCAGGGTCGGCCTGCCCCGCAGGTGGTCGGCCCCGCGGGAAGAGACAGCAATCCCCAGAGCGAAGCTCTTAATATAGCGGATATCATGAGGATCGGACTGTGGCAATCCCTTAACGGCAATCAGGTAATCCTTGGACTGCTCGCCAAAAATCTTCACAGCCTGGGTGCTCTCTGCCAGCAGGTTGCCAAAACCCTGCCGCTCCGCAATGTCCTCAATGAGGGATTTAACCAGCCCAAAATCTCCGAATTCCAGGGGCCTACCGGTCAGGTTTTCGTCAATAATACCCTGTTGATAAAGTTCAATGGCCCAGGGGATGATGGTTCCTGTCGAAGAGGAATCCAGCCCCAGGTCATTTACCAGATTATTTAGTTCTATCACCTGGGCAGTGTTGGCTATTCCGCAGTTAGCCCCCAGCAGCGCCAGTGTTGAATACTCCGGCCCCTCCCCGCCCAGGATATTGCGGTGACGGCAGTGGACGACACAGTTGTAACAGGAGACCATCTTTTCAGTAAACTTTTCCACTTCGCTGGCATTCAGACTATCTGCAAAGCTGTTCAGCTGGCTGTTATGGGTCCTGATTGCGCCTAAGCGGTTGCTGTTTTCATACAACAGGGGAGTGCCCACCTTACCCAGCACCTGACATACCTTCGAATTGCGCAGGTAATTTTGCAACTCCAGTCTGGTTTGGAAAAGTCCTGGGGCATCATGCACTTCCAGGCCCTGATTGCCACGTGCTACCACAGCTTTGAGGTTTTTGGATCCCATCACCGCACCCATACCGCCCCGGCCGGCAGCATTCTTGATCCCGGTCATTACGCAAGCCATGCGCACCAGTTTTTCTCCTGCCCGGCTGATACAAGCCACCTGGATATCCGAGCCGATATCCCGGCGCAGCAGCTTTTGGGTATCATTAACATTGTACCCCCAGTATGGGTCGGCAGGCCTGATTTCCAGTTCACCGTCCTCCAGGTACAGATATACGGGAGCCGGGGCCTTACCCAGGATGATGAGGCGGTCAAAGCCTGCCAGGCGCATTTCTGCCCCAAAAAAGCCCCCCATGTTGGCATCCCCTAAAATTCCGGATTCCGGCGACTTAGCGGTGATATTAATCCGGCTGGAATTAGGAGCCAAAGTCCCGGTTAACAATCCTGCTCCAATAATCAGGACATTGTCAGACGACAGCGGGTCCACTCCCGGCTTTAACAACTTGTGCAGGTAATACATGTTTAACCCGCGGCCACCCAGGTATTTTTCCACTAGCTGTTGCGGTGTGCAGGTGATTGTAACTTCACCGCTGGACAAGTTCACCAGGGCCAGTTTCCCTTGCGAAGTATACATCGGCTTCCCCTCCTCACGATAACATGCATACCTTACCGGTCAATAAATCAGGCCACATTGATTAATTAAAGAGATGTTTGTTCACCTTAATAAACTTCTGTTTATTATTATAAACATATTTATTATCGAGAACATCGTTCTCTATAATAAATTATGGCCTGGTTTAGCAGGAAAGTCAAGAGGAGAATGGCTCAAGTCGGAAAATAAAAAAGGATTAACGGGCAAAAAATAACCCGGTTTTCGAAACCGGGCTTTGTATTGGTTGAAAATAATTATGTAGGGATGCGTGGTGGGATGCTGAAGGATGCGTAAATTTACCCATTTAAATATTTTACCAACTTTTCCTGGACTGTTGCGCTGTTTGCAAAATTAATAAAACTCTCCACAGTTCGCGGTAATAAATCCGAACTTAAGTAAATTAGATAAAGGTCCCTGTTACCATTAAATCCGGCAATTTTGATTTCCTTTAAGCGGCCCAGCTGAATTGCTTTTTGCACTGACCATTTGGAAACAAAAGATACTCCGTAGCCGGCTTCTACTGCAGTAATAATAGCCTCGGTACTGCCCAGTTCCATAGAAATGTTTAATTGGCTGACGTCAATACCTTGGGACAGCAAAATATTTTCAATACTTTTCCGGGTACCCGAACCTTTCTCCCGCCAAATAAAGGTTCCGTTTTTCAGTTCGTTCACCGGAATTTGCTCAACCTTTGACCATTTATGGCCACACGAGGCGATTAAAATCAGCCGGTCGGTAAAAAAACGGTGACATATTAGCTGCGAAAGGTTGGGATAGGCGCCTACCGCTCCGATTTGTACAGATTTATCCAACACTCTTTTAATAACTTCATCAGTATCACCGTTTTCAAAACTGAGGTGTACCAGGGGATATTCCTTACAAAATTCACCCGCGATGCAAGGCAGGATGTAGTGCCCGGGAATACTGCTGGCAGCTATGCTGAGTTTACCGCTGACTGTTTTGTTCAGCTTGGTAATATCATATTTAGCCTTTTCAATCAGGCTTAAAATCTGCCCGGCGTACATTTCCAGGATTAAGCCCGCTTCACTTAACCGGGGCTTTTTCTGACCCCGTTCCAATAATTCGGCCCCGAATTCTTGTTCCAGGGCCTTTAGTTGTTTGGTTATCGCAGGCTGGCTGAATCCCAGCTCTTCCGCTACCTTGGTCAGGTTGCCCAACTGGGCAATTTTGACGAAGGTTTTTAAAAAATCTATGTTCACCGCTAAACACCGCCAATTGTTAATACCTACTGTGCTTTTCTAACGCTCGCCGGAAATCTTCGTCACCGCACCAAATTTAGAGGGGCAAGCTTCAAAGCAAGTTCCGCATTTTATACATTTCTCCTGGTCAATTACATGGACCTGGTTCTTGGTACTTATAATCGCCTCTGCAGGGCATCTCCTAGCGCAAGACATACAGGCCTGGCACTTACCCGGATCAATATAGTACGAGGGTACTTCATAAAATAACCTGTCTATCTCGTCACTGGTGAAAAGTTCGCTGTATGCTTGATCGTTGTTACGAATATGCATCGCCAGCTTCTCCCTTTTCACCAACTTAATGTAGGGGATTAACTTTGTAACTTCTTTAAGCTTGGACTTTAATTCAACTTGGTTTATTCCTTCGCTTTGGCCAAGAGGTCCTAACTTCTGTATCTTCGTGCTAAATTCATTCATAATGTTGGCGAAACGGATTCCTTCACCGGCAGATACCCATTCAATTCTTAATCTTTCGGGGTTGACCCCTATGTGCTCCAGTAATTTTTTACATAGATGCATCATGCTTAATGCATCGTAATTTCCTTCAGTAATATAATGGCAGTCGCCAGTCCAACAACCGCCGACAAACACCCCGTCTTCTCCATTTGAGAAAGCTCGAAGTATATGTGCCAGGTCGACTCTGCCGGAGCACATTACCCTTATAAGCTTTATATGAGGAGGGTATTGAAAACGAGAAACTCCGGCAAGGTCCGCCCCTCCGTAGCAGCACCAATTGCAGATAATTCCTAACATCCTTGGTTTAAACGCTAGTTCTGTACTAATTTCTGGAACCGCCGCGTCAATTTGGTTTATGAGTTCTTCATCAGTATAGTGCTTTAGTGCAATAGCCCCTGTTGGACACTTTACATTACAGAGACCATCTCCTTTACAGAGAACAGGATTAACCACGGCCTTTTTGCCTTGTCGTGTCTCATGAAACTCTATGGCGCCATACGTACAAGCCGAGATACATGCGCCACAACCCATGCACTTACTCTCATTCACCTGGCAAACAGAGCCGGAGGCTACGACTGTATCATGTGAGAGAAGCGTTAAGGCCCGGCCGGCAGCTCCATAAGCCTGGTTAACCGTTTCTGATATAAACTTGGGATAGTGAGCTATCCCACACAGGTAAACGCCTTCTGCGCCAAAGTCAACAGGTCTTAGTTTGACATGGGCTTCCTGGAAGAAACCATCTGGACTCGAAGCCACCTTGAATAATCGGGTTGCTTCCTGACTTCCCGCTGACGGAATAACGGCGGCAGCTAAAGCGATTAAATCAGCATCTACTTCAAGCTGCTTACCTAAAATAGGATCGGTCACGGTAACCCTTAAGACACGCTGACCACCCTCCTCAACAGCTTCCACCTGAGGCTTATCCTGCGGCTCATAGCGGATGAACCTTATATCCTTACTTGCCGCTTCCCGGTAATAATCCTCTCTGAACCCATACGTTCTTATATCCCGGAAGAGAATGTAGATATCCATCTGCGGGTTTATCTCTTTTAGTTTCAGGGCGTTCTTTACAGACTGGCTGCAACATATCCGGCTGCAGTAGTTTCTGTCTTCATTTCGGCAGCCTACGCATTGGATCATCACCAAACTCTGGGAGTTAATCACCCTTTCTTCTCCTTTGGCGATTTGCTCCTCCAACTCCAGGTGGGTCATTACCCTATCATCTTCTCCATAAAGGTATTCGGTGGGTTTGTATACTTCGGCGCCTGTAGCGAGAATGGCTGCGCCATGTTTTATCTCCGTGACCCTTCCATTGGACTTCACCTTGGTTACGAAATTCCCTACATAACCGCTAGCCTCCATGATGGCAGCATCAGTATATACACGTACTAAGGGGTGCTGATAAACCTTCCGTATAACATCACGCAAATAGGCTTGAACATCCAGCCCTTCCAAGGTGTAATGAATTCTTCGTGCTATTCCCCCCAGTTCTGTATCCTTTTCCACCAGGTGAACCTCATGTCCCTGATTGGCCACGCTCAGAGCACTGGTCATGCCGGCCAGACCTCCTCCGACCACTAACGCCTTCTTGTTGACGGGCAAATCAAATTCCTGCAAGGGCTCCAATTGGCAAGCTCGGGCTACCGACATCCGGATTAAAGCCTTTGCCTTTTCGGTGGCCTCTTCCTTATCTTTAGAGTGAACCCAGGAGCAATGTTCTCTAATATTAGCCATCTCGTAGTAATATTGATTAATTCCCGCTTCCCGAAGGGTGTCCCGGAATAGCGGCTCATGTGTTCTGGGGGTACAGGCGGCGACAACCACGCGATTGAGCCCTTTTCCCCGGATCGAGTTTGCCAGTTTCTGGGCAGCCTCAGTAGAACATATAAAGAGGCTTTCTTCAGCGTGAACGACATTGGGTAAGGTCAAGGCATAGTCAACTGTGGAAGGAACATCTACTACTCTTCCGATGTTTGCTCCACAATGACACACATAGACACCCACCCTGGGCTCATCTCCCGAGACATCCCTTTCCAGTGGATATACCCTTTCTTTGGCCAGGTTTCCTCGCCGGTAGTCAAGGAGTTCACCACATTGGGAACCAGCCCCACTGGCGGTCACAACCGACTCGGGGATATCTACAGGACCCCGGAAGGCTCCGCTTACGAAAATTCCCGGGCGAGAGGTCTCCATTGGATTAACAGGATTGGTTCTACAGAATCCGTGAGAATTGAGTTCGATGCCGAACTTATCTGCCAGATCCTCATACTTGGCAGGAGGATTCAATCCAACGGATAATACCACCATATCGAATTCTTCCTCTTTTACTCCATCTTCCGGGGTAGAATATCTTATAGTTACATTCTTGGTTTCCGGGATCTCTTTTCCTATTGTTGTGTAGCTTCTTATAAATCGAATCCCGGGAAGCTTCTCCGTTCTTTGGTAGAATCGCTCAAAATCCTTGCCATAGGAACGAATATCGTTATGGAATATGGTACACTCGGCCTCAGCGTCATGATCCTTTGTCAAAATCACCTGTTTCTGGGTATAGGTGCAGCATACGGCTGAACAATAGCTGTTGCCGCCCGGGATAACCTGTCTGGAACCGACGCAGTGAATCCAGGCTATTTTATGTGGATGCTTCTTGTCGGAAGCGCGCAGTATCTCACCTTCGTATGGCCCGGTGGCACATAACAGCCGTTCATAGTCCATACTGGTTACCACGTTCTCAAACTTTCCGTAGCCATAATCCTCCCTCAACTTAGGATCAAATGGCTCAAACCCAGGAGACAGAATTATCGCCCCTACATTTACTTCTACCTTCTCCGGCTTTTGATTGAAATCTATGGCGTCAGCCTTACAGACTCCTTGGCAAAGAGTACATTTCTTCTCTTTAAGGTAAAGGCAGCTTTCATCTATATAAGTGACAAGGGGAATTGCTTGAGCGAAGTATATATGGATGGCTTTATTCTTCGATATCTCTTGATTAAATTGATCAGGGTACTTGACCGGGCAGTATTCAACACAGACAGTACAACCCGTGCATTTGCTCTCGTCAACATAGCGGGGCTTTCTAATCAGGGTTACCTTAAAGTCCCCCACTTCCCCTTCTACACTGTCAACTTCAGTATAGGTGATAATCTCTATATTGGGATGCCTGCTACATTCAACAAACTTAGGAGATTCGATGCACATGGAGCAGTCATTAGTGGGAAAGGTCTTGTCAAGCTGGGCCATGTGGCCGCCAATGGTCGGTGATTTGTCAACCAGGTAAACTTTAAAACCTGCAGTGGCAAGATCAAGAGCAGCTTGAATACCGCTGATCCCTCCACCAACAACCATTACGTCTCCAAAATTACTGTCTCCATAACTTTTACAAAGTTTTTGAATTTCTTCTTTTAGCAATAAGTCTTTTTCCACTACTATCACCTCTTCAGATTTTACGTGTCCGTGTCTTTCTAGAGATTATCAGATCTCATGCGTTTATTGGGTCCCAAAGCTTTGATATCTTCCACCACTTTTTTTGTGTTTTCAGCGAACTTCTGGCCCTCGGCGCCGGAGATCCACCTGGCCTGAAAACGCCCTGGTTCAAAACCGACAAATTCCAAAAGCCTTTTGAAGATTAAAAATCTCCTTCTGGTAAAATAGTTCCCGGTGGAATAATGGCAGTCACCCGGATGACAGCCGGCTATCAGCACCCCGTCCGCTCCCCTTTGAAATGCCCGGAGTACCAATAGGGGATTTACCCGTCCGGAGCAGGGAACCCTGATTATTCTCAGATTGGGCGGTTGTTTGAATCTGTTAATCCCGGCCAGGTCAGCCCCGGCATAGCTGCACCAGTTGCAACAAAACCCCACAATTTTCGGTTTCCACTCGCTGCTTTCCACCGGCTTATCAGACGCATCAACAGACCTGTTTACAGACATGCCGCATCCACCTCCGCCATTAATTGTTCATTGCTAAACCCTTTCAGATTCAGGGCGCCTGACCGGCATTCGGACACACATGCGCCGCATCCCTGGCAAAGACCGCTGTTTACATCGGCCACCACCCGGGAAATTTCCTGGCCGTGTAACCGCTCAGTAACGGTTTTGCCGCTGATAGCTTTGTAAGGACAAATCCTGCTGCACTGTAAGCAGCCTGAACAAATCCCTGTATTGACTTCCGAAATCATGGGGTTGGTGGACAGGCTGTCATTGGAAAACAATGCGCCGACCTTGGAGCCGGCCGCACAGGCCTGGGCCACCGTATCGGGGATATCTTTGGGACCCTGACAGCAGCCGGCGAGGAAGATCCCGGCGGTATTGGTGTCCACAGGTCTAAGTTTAGGGTGGGCTTCGGTAAAGAAACCGTCCTTATCGTAGGAGAAGCCAATCTTCTGGGCGAGCTCGGAGGCTTCTTGCACCGGCGCCATGGCAGTGGCCAGTACTACCAGGTCGGCATGTACTTCAACTTGTTTACCCAACAGGGTATCTTCGCCCCGGACAACC
>JAJZTU010000065.1 GCA_021848765.1 Bacillota bacterium | reverse complement strand
GACATTAAAAATCTCATCCGTTCCAAGGGCGCTGTCTATGCAGGAATCAGAAGCCTTTTACGTTTGGTTGAGCTTAATGTGGAAGCCATCGATAGGGTGTTCATTGCCGGAGGCTTTGGCAACTATTTAAATATTGACCAGGCCATAGAAATTGGCCTGCTTCCGGACCTGCCCCGGGAAAAATACCGGTTTGTGGGTAATACTTCCCTAAAAGGAGCAATCCAGGCCTTAAACTCGGCAACAGCCTGGGAGAAGGTGGAGCAGCTCATGGAAGGCACTACCTACCTGGAACTGTCGGCCGGTAACCTCTTTCTCGATGAGTATGTTTCAGCCTTGTTCCTGCCCCATACTGACCTGAGCCAGTTCCCTTCCGTAGGCCAAATCTGCGTCAGCTAATTACGAAAGGAGATTTGATAACAGTGCCAACCTACGATTTCATCTGTACCAAATGCAAGCACAAGTTTACTGTAATGGTTGCCATCAAGGATAGAGAAAAAGTTACCTGTCCCCAATGCGGAGGGGAGGTCCGCCAGAGTTTCCTGGGCTACCTGGCGGGATTTGTAAGCAGCAGCAAAGACAAAGCTTCCAGCTGCGGGTCCGGAGGCTGAGGCTTTTAAGCAGGGAGCCGGTGGCTCCCCTAATGCACACACAGGCCGGTAAAGGAGTGTTAAGCTCATGGCTGAAAGGCGGCAACCGTTACAATTTAACCAAGAGGATTCTGCACGTCTTAACCAAGGGGATTCTGCACGTCAGCAGGAACGCAGCAGGATTAAGGAGCAATTGGCAGACTTAAGGAGACGGATGCCGGCCCACTCTGTAAAGCCGGAATTCATCCGCCAACTGGAGGACTTGGAAGAAAAACTGGCCGAATTGGAGGAGGACAAAGATGGGGCATAAGTTTAACCCTGGACAAATGGCGAAACTGGACAGCCCGGCTCGGAGAAAACTGCTGCCTCCGGAGGCCACTGTTAACAAGCTGGGAATTAACCCCGGCAGTGTGGTAGCAGATATCGGCTGTGGGACCGGGTATTTTACTTTTCCTCTGGCTGGGGCTGTGGGGATGGAAGGACTGGTTCTGGGTGTGGATATCTCGGAGGAAATGGTCAAAGAGGCCCGGAGACGCTGGGAACAGGAACACGGTGCTCCGGACAATGTAAGGTTTCTCCTCTCCCGGGAAAACGGGCTTCCCCTGGAAGGACAAAGAGTAGACCTGGTTTTCATGTCTGCTGTGCTCCACGAATTGGAAGAACCTCAGGTTTTTTTCCGGGAAATTGACCGGATACTGCGCAGCCAGGGTAAAGTTGTGGTGGTAGAGTGGAAGAAGGAGCCCATGGAGATGGGTCCACCTGAGCAGGAGCGCCTGAGCATGGAGGAGACATCCGGCCTGTTAGCGGCTTGTGGGTTTGCAACTCTGGAGGTTTTGGACCTTGGGGAGGCCCACTATGGGGTTATTGCACAACAACAATCGACAAAGGGGTGTTCAAAATGAGCGAAAAAGTCGTATTAAATGTCTTTGGGTCCAGAAACCAGGATGCTTGCCTGAGCGTAGGCTGAGGCCCTCCGCAATCTCTGGAAGAGATTACGTACAGTTTAGGGCGGGAACTCAAGTATTATTACGGCCATCAGGTGGAAGCCAGATATGTTGATATTGACGAGGATGACCTAAGCCCTTTCCCCAGGGTACAGGCAGTATTGCAAAAGCCGGCAACTCCGCTGCCTTTGGTGGCACTGGATGATACTCCTCTCTGGAGTGGACATGTTTTCTTCCCTGCGATAGTGGCTGAACTCAACAGCAGGGGGATTAAGCTCAAAAGGAGTTAGTTTGGGCGGGAATTGTGATTTAACAAGAATCGGCGAGAATTCTCCCGTCCTCTATAGGCGGGGGATGAATCGCCGCTTTTTGCTTGAAATTGGCAGTTGGATTGGGTATGATAGAATAGTCGTAATCGGAAAAGGACTGATTCTATGTATAAACTAGATTCGAATAACCATTCAGTATTCAGGCTTACTTATCACCTGATCTTGGTCGTGAAATATCGTAGAAAAGTGATTGACGATATGATAGCCGGAAGGATTCGCGAGATCGGAGAATATATCGGCAAAAACTATCACATCACGTTCATGGAGTTCAACCACGATCAGGATCACACTCACATTCTGTTTTCTGCACATCCAAATACGGAAATCTCGAAATATCTCAATGCCTTCAAGAGTGCATCTTCCCGCTTGGTGAAGAAAGAATTTCCTCAAATCAAAAAAAAGCTTTGGAAGGAATATTTCTGGTCACAAAGCTATTGCCTTTTGACCACCGAAGGGGCACCCCTGGAAGTCATTAAGAGATATATCGAAAGCCAAGGAGAGAAAGAAAGGGAGGTGAAAAAGAAATGATTCGTGTCAAGAAAACGGCTTTCTACGCCAGATTATCTGATTTGGACCGGCTCTTTGAATGCAACCGGCAGTCAGCCCTTGTATGGAATGATTGTCTGAAAATCGCTAAAGAGTACCATCAAAAGAGTGGGCGTTGGATCGGAAAAACTGAACTGCAAAAGGCCACTAAAGGGCAATATCCTCTCCATAGCCAAAGCATCCAGGCTGTGTGTCACAAGTATCTTTGGGCCAGAGACAACGCTAAGCAAGCCAGAGACAAAGGCTATGACGTACGGTATCCCTGGTGGGAGAAGAAAAACTACCCAACCAAATGGGCCAAGGATGGAATCCACATTTATCCAAATGGGAAAATCGAACTTTCCATGGGCATCCGGGAAGGAAAACGGCAAAAGCCGATTACTGTCTGGGTCAAGGAGTTGCCAGAAGGTGAGGTCAAAGAAATCGAACTGATCTGGGATCGGAAACTGATGCTGGCCATTGCCTATGAGGACGGGCAAACGGAAAAAGCAGCCCCCGGGAATAGAGTAGCAGCCATCGACATGGGAGAGATCCATTCCATCGCAGCGGTGACAGATGAAGGGGAAGCCCTGATCATTACCGGAAGGAAACTGCGTTCCATTAAACGGCTTCGGAACAAGAAATTCAAGGAGCTGTACAAAAAACGGAGCCGGTGCAAAAAAGGTAGCCGGAAATGGAAGAAGTACACCCGGGCCATCCGGGAAATCGGCGGCAAAGCGGAGGAACAGCAGAAGGACATCCTCCATAAGGCCAGTCGTCAATTCGTCCGGTGGGCGGTGCAAAACCGGGTCAAAGAAGTCATTGCAGGTGATGTGGAAGGAGTCCAAAGGAACACATCGGCCAAGAAAAAGAAAAACAAGGAGAAAGGGCGGGGCAGAAAGCAAAACCAGCGGAATTCCCAATGGCAGTTCGGGAAGTTGTATGCGTATTTGGAGTATAAATTGAAAGTCGAAGGGATTGGGATTCGGAAGACCGACGAATCGTATACTTCGCAGATGTGTCCCATCTGTGGCCGGAAAAAGAAGGTGTCCGGCAGGGTGTACCGGTGCTATTGTGGTTATAAGGAGCATCGGGATGTGCATGGAGCCAAAAACATCTTGGCCAAAGGATTGTATGGCGAGATTCGGGATTTGGGAATCCCGGTGAAGAAAATCACGTATCTACGGCCCGCTGCTTAGCGGAAATGTAGTAGATGCCTTGGACCGGGCCGGACGGGTGAGATTCCCGCCCAGTTGTCGGGAGCGCCGAAAACCAAGCCCCACACCCTTCGCAGGTGAGGCTGTCCTAACGGATGGCCGTTGGGATTGGTCAGAGGTTTATCCCTGAAACCCCCGCTTCTAAGCGAAGCGAAAGCGGGGGAGGTTCATCGTCAGAATAGGTCGAAATATTTTGTTAAAAAATGGGAAGGATTCTGCCAGGTTTGGAAGAATATTATCTCACATACAGAAGTTACCGGCTTGTAATACCCCGGTTACCAATTCATAGTTTGTTCTTGGAAAGAAGATACTAATTCCAGGGTGCCCGGTTGATCAGCGAGAGTGATTTGCAGCACAGGGGGTGAGAGTGTGGAAGCAATTCGTGGAAAATGGATTACCGTTGATAAGCGGGCCAATATTCCGGAAAGTGTAGCCAAGGCAGTCCTGATGCTTAGCGGTCACAAGGTAACACTGGTTTTAGACGGGGAGAACGTGAAGATTGTAGCAGTAGAAGAAGACGGCAGGGATGTGGCCGGAGGCAAGTTGGCTCAGGACAGCCTGAGTCTTGTTGCTGACGAAGTAGGTTAGGATTGGGATGTTGGAAGAGGACGAATGAATAATCACCAGGTTGGATTTTTTGGCCTGGTTGATTTTTTTTGTCCTTTTTTCCCAATTGCAGGATTTCAAAATCCTTTGGCGAAACGAATGGGTAAAAGTTTATTAAAGGTGGGGTTAACATGAGTAATCGGAAGAAGGCGGTTTATGAGGCCCTGCGCCGGAGACTGCACAGATTTGCCATTGGCGCACCGGAATCTGCGCTTGCCTATAGTATCCTGGAAACCCTGTTTACCGGGGAAGAGGCTGTTATGGCAGCCAGTTTCCCCGAACTGCCGGTACGGGCTGATTTTTTTGCCTCCGGTGACTTTGGTGACCGGGCCAGGGTGGAGGCCCTTCTGGAGGGTATGGCCGGCAAGGGTTTGATTTACAGCGGGGAACGCAAGGGGGAGAAGTATTTTGCGCTGATTCCGGTAGTGCCGGGGATTTTTGAACTCCAGTTCATGAAGGGTGAAACCACTGCCCTGACCATGGAGTTGGCAAAGCTCTTTGAGCAGTACTACTATGATGGCTGGGGTAAGGAAATGGCCGAGTCGCCCACACCCTACAGCCGGGTTATTATGGTAGAAAAGCAGATCCCTTTTGGGGTGGAGGTATTTCCTTATGAGCAGGTATCCCATTTTGTGCAGGAAGCTAATTACCTGGCCCTGACTACCTGCAGCTGCCGCCATAAGGCCAGGCTGCTGGGCCATGGCTGCGGGGCGCCGGCAGAGGACATGTGTATGCTGTTTGGGCCTTTTGCTATGTTTTGTGTAGCCAGGGGATTTGCCAGGGAAGCTACTCCCGAGGAGGTTTTCCGGGTTTTGGACAGGGCAGAGGAAGAGGGGCTTGTCCATATTACCGGCAACGTCCAGAAGTCGGTGGATTTCATCTGCAACTGCTGCGGCTGCTGCTGTGGGATGCTGGCTGGGATTACTAAAATGAAGTTTCCCTGGAGTGTAGCCCATTCCAATTTTATTTTGCAAGTAAAGAGTGAGGATTGCGCGGGGTGTAAGGTTTGTATTGACCGGTGCCAGGTACAGGCTTTAGCTGTGGTAGACGGTGTAGCGGCGGTAGATGGGAGCAGGTGTATCGGGTGTGGGGTGTGTACACATAAATGTCCCACCGGGGCCTTAGCTATGGTGCAACGGGAGGAACTAATTGTGCCCAAGGCTAATTTGAGAGAACTGCAGGCTGCTATTAAGCAGGAAAAAGGGAAGCTTCCCTAAGCAGGACAGCCCCGGAGAGAAACTAGCCGGAGCTGTCCCGGTGAAGAGTATGGTCTGGAGACATTTATTTCTTTCCTCCGAAAAACAAAGTATACATAGGTACTACGACTGCAGCCACTCCCAAGAGGAATACTCCGATGCCTCCCCGGTAGTTTTTGCGTTGGATAAGCCACCGGGCAAAGCTTAGGGTATAGACAAATATGCCGACGGTAATGATTACGGCCAGTGCGATAACAGTGAATTTCATCGTAGTTGCTCCTTTCCGGTACACGCCCTCCCCCTTTGGGATACGCTAAGCTAAACCCCAGGTTTAGGCGGCTGGTACGCAACTCCGATGCGCCGGATGGAGAAATCAACAGTTAAGTTGATTTTTGCCTTAGGGTAAAGTTCTGTCCAGTTTAATTCTTCCCATTGGGCCCAGGTTGTTACCGAGTGCCGGGCTATGTCGCCGAAACCAAAGATATCACTGCCCATGGCCTGGGTTTTGTTAATGACCTTGAGGGCTTGGGTGGCTATCTGCTTTTCCGTAAATTGCTCCAACTGCTTAAGCATATCCAAGCGGGTATAGTTAACGCTGCTTTGGATATCCAGGATATCGCCTTCCAGGCTCAGGTGCACGGTGATCAAAGGCCTCTTCCCTTTAAGATCCACCTTAATTACCGGGGGTGAGCCCGCACGGACATCCAGGACTAAAGACTTCCCCGGCGCCAAGGGATCGGGAAAAGTTTTAAACCCCCGCTTAAACTTCCCGTTAAGTAAAGCCGTGAACCGGTTTTCAGTGCCGGTCAATTTACCTACCATTTTAGGACCCTTGAAAACGGCAACACCGATGATCTCTAGAGGACTTCCACCTTCCCGGGGGATTTCACCGGGGAGAAAAGGGGCAGTAACTTTAGGGTTTGGCCTTTTGGATTGAGCCAGTCCGCCTGTTTGGCCCACCAGGATAGCAGTGGCCTTAACCGACTTAGACTCTAAAGCGTTTAGGTAATCTTGCAGCTGGGTCCTGGGCACAAGGGCGGTGAAAGAACTAGTCAATACCAGGGTTTCGATGAATTTGGCCGGGTTCTGTTCCAGTACGGGACGGTAAGCAGAGATGATGTCCTTGGCTTTACCTTCCGCCACCATGACAAAGAGGTTGCGCCTCACTTCCCGGTAGCGGCCAATGGTCCGTAAGGGCACCGGGTCATTTCTGGCCACAGTTTCGCTGACAATTACCGCTTTAGCGTGCATCAGGTTGGCTTTCCGGTCGATAAAGGAATTTAATAAATTCAGCGCTCCAAACAAAGTTGTAGCCTCAACTGAGACAGTGGTACTGGGATTTTGGCGCCCGCCACCTCCCCCGCCGCCTCCCCCGCCGGCTAACTGACGAGGGACAGCGAGCTGAAAAGTCCAGAGATAACTGCCCTCAATAGTTCCCTTATCAATACCCAGGGTCAATATGAAGGCCTGCTCCTCCAATTCCCGCCGGTCCCAACATCCCGACATGAGGGAAGTAAGCAGTACCAGAATTAGCAGGCTAACCATTATTCTGGGGGTGTATCCCATGGCTTCCACCTCCTTTGTCCCTTAATTTGGCCAGAAGCCAGACCAGTGCAGGCAAGCCAAAAGCAATGATCCAGCCGTAGTTGTGTAAAACCTCGGCATCCAGCCAGGCAGCGGTTGGAAAGTTGAGAATCAGGAAGTTCAGGCTGTAGATCAGGACCGCTACGGGAAATAGCAAGGGGCGGTAAAACGGGAGGTTAAGGCCCCTGGCCAGGCTTACTGTGGTCCCGTAAAACAGGGCTGATACATTGACAAGTAAGCTGAAGACCCAGATGAAAATGAAAATGGATTCTACCCGCTGGACAAACCTGCCGAAATAGATCAGCCGGGCCAGGTTGTACATTGGGTAGGTTATTTCGGTACCGGAGGCAGGATAAGGGAAGACCATCTGATAAACCAGCACTGTCAGGGTGAATATGAGGCCGGAAATAATCAGACTGCTCATCACCACGGCAGTTACTTTCTGCCGGTCCCGCAAATAGGGATTTAACAGGGTTACCAGCAGAATTTCCCCCAGCATGGAGCTTTTCATTGGACCTGCTTTGAGGATAGCAGGCAGACCGGGCCCCCAAAAGGGAAAAAGGTAATCCGGGTTAGCCCAGGGTAAAACCAGGGCCAATACCCCAAATAGACCGAGTGCGAAAAAGGGCATCAGCAGCCAGGCTCCCCTGGTCAGGGATTCGATGCCTTGGTAACAGGGATAAAGCATGCCCAGGAGGAAAAATACTGTAATTAAACTAATCGGGGTAGTTGGAAGTAAGGCCACAATTACCGTTTCCGTAAACTGCCGCATGATTATAACGGTTGACAGCAGAAAATACCCAAATAACAATAAAGCAACCAAGATACCGGTTATGGCGCCGCCGAATTCTTCCGCTACCTCAATGAGCGTCCGGTCAGGATAGCGCTTTAGTAAGGCCAACCCGGGCAGGACCGCGACAACGGCGACCAGGAGATACACCAGAACAACCAGCCACCCGGCGGTTCCACCCAGGTCGCTGATATTACTGGGGCAGGTAAGGAAAACCTTGGTAATTAGCATTATAGCCAACAGGGCAACAGCTTCCCGGTAGCCGATATGGCCTTCTCTAATTGTCCCCATCCTGCTTCCCTCCCTTGGTATCCTGCTGCTCTGCATTGGTATCCTGCTGCTCTGCATTGGTATCCTGCTGCTCTGCATTGGTATCCTGCTGCTCTGCATTGGTATCCTGCTGCTCTGCATTGGTATCCTGCTTCCCTGTGTTGGTATCCTGATTCTGCCGGTCCTCTCCCTCTTTCAACTGGGTAGCCCAGGGCCTGGTAATTTTAGGCTGACGCCTGCGGGCCAGGGGCCGCATAAACACAGGCCGCTGCTCCTGCTTCCAAACCGGCTGGCGATAAACCACATCCCCGCTGGGGGGCCTAAAGGGGGACACCGGTGACATAATAGGCACACCCACGGATTTTTGCCCGCAGATGTGGATGACCACCAGGAAAACCCCGATTGCCAGGCCATAAAAGCCCAGGAAAGCGGAGAGGAACAGGAAAACAAAGCGCAAGGTCCGCATTGCTGCAGTAAGGCCGTAATTAGGGATAGCAAAAGAACCCAAGCCGGTCAGGGCTACGATAATGACCAACAGTGGGCTGACGATGTTGGCCGCTACTGCTGCCTGGCCCAGAATCAGGGCGCCCACGATACCCAGGGTGGGGCCGATAATGCTGGGAATCCTGATTCCCGCCTCCCGGATGAGGTCAAAGGCTAGCTCCATCATCACTACCTCCCAGATGGCCGGAAAAGGAATGCTTTCCCGGGAGGCGGCAATGGCCAGCAGTAAATCAGTAGGAATCATCTCCGGGTGAAAATTAACAATGGAGATATAAAAAGACGGCAATAATAAATTAATAAACAGGGCCAGAATCCTGATGGCCCGCAGCAGGGAACCGTAGGGCCAACGAATATAGGCATCTTCGGCTGTGTGAATCAAAGACCAAAAGGTTACCGGCATAATCAGGGCAAAAGGATCGCCGTCCACCAGCATAGCCACATGCCCCTCGGCCAGCGCCGCGGCCACCCGGTCAGGCCGCTCGGTGGACAGCTGGCCCGGCAGGAGGGATGCCGGGTTGTCTTCAATAAACTGTTCCAGAGTCCCGGTGTCAGATATATAATCTGTATCTATACCTTTGATCCGGCGCCGGACTTCTGCAACCAATTTTGGGTTGGTGAGGCCTTCAATATAGAGCAGGGCACAATGCACATTGGACAGGCGGCCTAATTTGAACATCTCAGTGACCAGGGTGTTGCAGTGCAAACGTTTGCGAACCAGGGCCGTGTTAACTCTAATGTGTTCCACAAAGGCTTCCTGGGGGCCCCGGACCACGTTTTCCACGTTGGGGCGGGATACCGTCCGGTGCTCCCAGCCCTTAGTTTCCACCAGTAACCCCGTGGGATAACCGTCCAGCAGCACCATGGTGGTACCGGTGAGAATTCCCTCCATGAGGTCGTCGAAGCTGTCTTTAATCTCTACCTGGTTGCCGGGAAGCAGGCGTTCCATGACTATGCTGACGGGGTTTGCATTTCGCCCTTTTTCGTCCAGGTTGCTTAAGAGCATCAAAGGCATTAGGACATGGCTGTTAATGGTATCCCTGGATGCCAATCCTTCCATGAAAGCAATGGCCCCCTTGAGCTGTGGTTCCAAGGGGATGGTGAACTCCCGGATAATTACATCAATATTAGGAGGTATATGGAATCTGGCTTTTAATTTTTCCAAGTTCTTACTGAGGTTGCTGTATATTTCTCGGGAATGGTTAATTTGTTCTGTTTCGGAACCGGGATGACTTTGCTCCTCCTTTTCCCCCTTCCCGGAAGATTTGGTCTGTTTTTTGGCTTTTTCCCGGGACTCCGAAGTTTTCAGCGGTTTCTTGGGCAGGACAAAGCCACCCCGTTTTTGAGGTTTACCGCTCTCCGGTTTGCTACTCTCAGCTTTGCCTGACTCCTGCTTAGACTGACCCTGGCCTTCTTGAGGGCTTTGGCGTATGGGCCGGTCACCAAGGGAGAAGGTCTCATCCATATAGTAATCATCTATGGTAAATATGGCTTTTATTTTCGACCAGATGCTCATTTGCACAGACCTCCCGGGTCAAGCGGTCTTACTAATCAAGATTGATTTTTAGTATACCCTGGCTAATGTTGGTTATGCTGGAATATGAAAATCCCCGGCTCTACTTAGAGAGCCGGGGATACTTATTCGAAGCTAAGATCCTACCAGTACCACCATCTCTGGGCTGTGGTCCTGTTTCCTGCCAGGTCATAGGCGGTAACCTGAATGAGATGAGAACGCCAGGTTTTTCCCACCCAGTTAGTGTAAGTGTACGGGGCGGTTGTATCTACCTTTACCAGACGGCCGTCAATGGTGAAGAGAACTTTGCTGATTCCGGACTTGTCGGAAGCCTGGGCGGTGATGTTAAGCCTGCCCCCGTCTAACCACTGCTTAAATATCAGGGTAGGGGGTGTTTTATCAGCGGAGCCGCCGCGGCTTGGGGGCGGTGTGCGTATTGGCTCAGGAGCCGGGGTTGGTGCAGGACTGGGGGTTGGACCCGGAGCCGGGGCGGGATTGGGAGCAGGACCCGGATCAGGAGCCGGAGCGGGGCCCGGGGCGGGAGCCGGGGTGGGAGCCGGGACTGGGTCAGTTGCCGGAGCAGGACTGACCGGGGGAAACTTGGCCGCTATTGTACTATATGCTTTAGGGTCCTCGCCACCTAACCGCCAGATGGCAATGCCTTTAAGATTATACTTGTTGACCAGGTCCAGTTTAGTCCCCAGGGTATTGGCGTTTTCAAACCATACTTCATGGGCGGTACCATTGGCGGAATAAGTATAATGAGCTCCATTTTGTAAATCTTCAATTATAGCAGCATTGTTCGCAGTAGCAGTAGCCATGACCTGTTCGTAGGTTACCCCTTTTCCTTTGCTTCCAGGCACCCAGTCGTAGCCGTAGTTGGGGACACCCAGGACCAGCTTGTCCGCGGGAATGGCGGTTACTGCATATTTGACCACCTGCTCCACCCAACTTGCCGGGGCAATCGACCCGGGGGCGGAACCCGGCCAACTGTAGTCATAGGCCATGATTCTCACGCGGTCAGCGTTAGTGCCAATCACAGCATAATCCTGGGCCATGGGTCCCCCCCATGCTCCTGTGGAATCAGTTTTAGGGTGGACTGTAACAATCAGGGCCTTCCCTTTGGCGTGGAGGGCCGTGGCCAGTTCGGTGACAAAGGCGCTAAACCCGTCTTTATCTTTGGCGGCCAGGTTTTCGTAGTCGATATCGATACCATCATAGCCCATGGTTATGACTTTGTTAACAATGTTGGTGATATGTACTTCTCTGGCCAGGGGGTTATTGACCAGGTTGGAGACCAGGGGGCCGTTGAATTCGTTACTGATGGTGGGGTAAATTTTGATGCCCTGAGATTGCAGGTTGGATATAATGGAGCGGTCTTCGGAGTTCCATAGGGGTACCAATTCACCGAAGGGACCGAGGTCATACCAGAAAAGCGAGATTTCGTCGAAGATGCCGGGGTTGTCTTTGATGATGGCCATGCTGCGGCTGTGATCCCAGAAGGGCAGCCAGGCGGAGACCGAGCGCGACAGGTTTGCCGCTGAGGCGGGAGCAGCCCAGGCAAGCAAGGTGAGGAGGGGTAGCGTCAGGGCCAGCACGGCAGCCCACAGGGTAAGCCGGGGTAAGGTTTTGGGTTTGCTCATAGAGTACCTCCGTTGTCAAAGTATTTTCTGCTGAAACCGGGTACCGTAGGGACGCTATTAAGTTCGGGCCATTATTCTGTTGTGGAGGGCCTGGCCAGGTGATTTGCCTGCGTACACACCTAGTTTACATAATTGGCAGCAGATTGGTCAAGCAGGAATTGAATAGCAGGATTGGTCAGTTTGCTTAAAAAAGGGCTTGGCTTGAGTTTGTACCGACTTGGTACAAACTATTGGCCAGATGGTATGAAATAGACATCAAACCCAGGATTTGGTTACCGGGAAAGTAAAGATTTTCCTGTGCCTTATAGTCCTGCCAGACCAATTTTGGACTATGCAGCAGGTGGTTTGCACAAGGTAAACGAACTATAAGTATAAGTTAATCGCGGATCAAAGAAGACTATTGGAAAATGCCCAAAAGACAGTTGATTTGTAATGTAAATGGAAGGGGTGGCCGATGTTGGCAAGGCTGGGTTTACAGTTGCGGCTGCTGCTGGTGGTGTTGGTCTGTTCCCTGCTGATTGCCGGGAGCATAGTCTGGTATTCAGTTATCAATTACCAAAAGACTTTTTATCAGGCTCAGCAGAAAAAAATTGAAAGCATCATCCGTACTATTGACGTTCAGGTCAACACCTTGCAGGACCTCAAGGACGGAGCCAGGTTCAGGGATATCTTTTCCTACCTGATGGAATATGACAATGACCTGCTGCAGATTAACCTTTTGGCGCCGATTAACGGGAATTATTATGTTTTGGCCAGTAATAATTCCCGTAAGGTGGGGGAAAAGGTTTGGGGTGGCGAATTGGAGGTCCTGCGGACGGATAAGAGTATCCTTCTGGAACGGACACCGGGAAAGCTTTTGGAAATTGCAGCCCCAATTCATGTGGGTTCTCAACCCATGGCTGCCATGAGTTTTTTTCTGGATATTTCGAGTCAAACCCAGGCCCTGCAGGGACAAGTAACCAGAATGCTTTTGATAGGACTGGTTGGCACGGGTGTGCTGATGGCCCTGCTGTACCTGTTCCTGCACCGGCTGTTGTTTAAACCCCTGCGGGAATTGGGGGTAATCACTACCAGGCTGGGCCAGGGCGATCTGAGCCAGAGGGTGGATATCAAAGGAGATCATGAACTGGGACAGCTGGCCCGCTCGTTTAACCTCATGGCAGATAAGCTTTTACAGCGCTACCAGCATAGTATTTTGGATGGGGAGACAGGGCTGCCCAATTATCTTTTCTTAAAAGACCGCCTGGAAGCAGAGGTTTCCAAGGGGCAGGGCCGGCCCTTTGCCCTTTTGTGTGTTGATTTAGGAGGTTGTCTTGCCGGTTTCAGAGGCTTGAACCTGGACAGGGGTGCCAAGAGTATTTTTGGCCTGCTCTCCCGGGAAGTCCGGGGCAAATTGGCTGATGGGGACCTTTGTGCCCGGTATGGGGGCAATCAATTGATGATCCTGGCCAGAGGGCTTGAAGTAACCGAAGCCGTGAACCTGGCTGAGCAAATAGTGGCCGGAATAAAGGGGTTTTGTCAAAACCCGGGGACTGCTGATTATGAGGAAGGACTGCCCTTCTGTCCGGGTTAGGTATAT
>JAJZTU010000064.1 GCA_021848765.1 Bacillota bacterium | reverse complement strand
GTTCCACAAGATTAGGAGTTGTCAGGCCATCTGCCAAATCTAACCCGTTAGTTGCTATAAAAACTTTATCCACCCTCACCTTGTCCAGCGCTTGTTCAGCCAGAGGACCTACTAAGGCTAGGGTTTCCTGCCGCAAGCTTCCTCCGGTAATAAGTACATCAATCCCTGGAGCAACCTGAAGTTCCTGAGCAAGAATCAGGGAATTGGTCACCACTTTCAACTTGGAAAAGGACTTCAGCTCCTGGGCCAGATGAAAGGTGGTGGTTCCGGAATCCAACAGTATGGTATCGTCTTCTCCAATAAGTTCCGCCGCTTTCCGGGCGATAGCTTCTTTTTCCCGCCTGAACTTGTCCTCCTTCTCCCGGTAGGTAGGCTCGAAGTTCACTCCCTGCAGGGATATAGCTCCGCCATGGGTCCTGTTCAGTAACTTTGCTTCTTCCAATTCTTTCAAATCCCGGCGAATAGTTGACTCAGAAACCTGAAGGTACTCGCTGAGTTCCTGAACAGAAGCCCGGGAATGTTCTTGGACATACTCTAAGATTTTTAATTTCCGCTCTTCACCAAACAATACTCGCACCTCCATGGCAGTTTCATCTCCTGAGCATTTTTGCTTTTTTGCCACGCACTTGCTGCTCGTTTCTGATTGTTTTTGCTTAATTATGATTATACCATACTCCTCTCCTTTGTCAACCCCGGAGGCTTCCGTCACAGGACCCCGTTAAAGTCGTAGCCGATTTATTGGCCGAATAATTTTTAGAATTCGGCAAAACATACGAAAAAACCTCAGGCCCCCGAAGCCTGAGGTTTCATATTTTCACTTCACCTTTAACCCATAACTACTTCTACTCTATACTCCCTTCCGTCATCCACAAGAGAAACATATCCTTCGGGAACCTCCTTGCCATTAATAATTACCTTTTTCACACCTTTATTGACCCTTTCGGGATTTTGAACGTGAATCCGGTATAAAGTTTTGGGCAGCCTGTATCGAACTTCAAACCCCGGCCAGTCTTTAGGAATACACGGGTCAAAATGGAGGCTTGTGCCAACTTTTTTTATCCCCAGGACATGCTCAATCCCTACCCTGTACATCCATCCTGCCGCACCTGTGTACCAGGACCATCCTCCACGACCGGTATTGGGATGTACCGCATAAACGTCAGCAGCAAGTACATAAGGTTCCACTTTATACCGTATCGCCTCCATCGGGGTACGGGCATGGTTTATCGGGTTAATTAAATGGAACAGCTCCCAGACCTTATCTCCCATTCCCAGTTTGGCAAAGGCCAAAATTGTCCATACGGCGGCATGGGTATATTGGCCCCCGTTTTCTCTGACTCCCGGAACATAGCCTTTGATATAACCGGGTTGGAGCTGCCCATCACCAAAGGGGGGAGTGAGCAGTTTAATAATTCCGGCTTCCCGGTCAACAAGGTAGTTTTCCACAGCCTGCATAGCTTCTTCTGCCCGGCGGGGTTTGCCTATTCCGGAAATGACAGACCAGGATTGGGCAATGGCATCAATTTTACATTCACTGTTCGCTGCTGAACCTAAGGGGGTACCGTCATCAAAATATGCCCTCCGGTACCAGCTGCCATCCCAGGCATTCTTTTCGATAGCACCGGCAAGTTCGGCAGCTATTAAAGAAAATTGTTCTGCTCTTTGTTGGTCGTTACGGCTTGTGCATACCGGAATAAACCTTTGCAGGACTGTATAAAGAAACCAGCCTAACCAGACACTTTCCCCTTTACCTTTATTCCCCACGGTATTCATACCGTCGTTCCAGTCACCTGAGCCCATCAGGGGAAGTCCGTGGAGGCCAAATTTCAAGGCATTCTCAATAGCCCGGATACAGTGATTGTAAATGGTATCTTTTTCCTGAGAAATCCTGGGGATGTTATACCTTTCATCCTCATCAGCCGGTAAAGGGTCATCCTCTAAGAAGTTGATTACTTCATCCAGAACAGACCAGTCGCCGGTACACTGGACATAGTCGGCTGTTACATAGGGCAGCCATAAGAAATCATCAGAATACCTGGTCCGGATTCCTTTATCTACCCCAGACCCCGGATGCCACCAGTGCTGGACATCACCCTCCACAAACTGGTGGGCTGCATGGAGCAGGATTTGTTTTCTGGTCAGCTCAGGCCAGGTATAAGCTACTGCCATTACGTCCTGCAGCTGGTCCCTGAAGCCGTAGGCTCCCCCCGACTGGTAAAAGGCGGCCCTGGACCATAAACGGCAGGAAATAACCTGATACTGGAGCCAACTGTTTAAGAGGATATCCATTGACCGGTCAGGAGTGGACACCTGGATAACTTCCAGTTTTTCAGTCCAGAAAGCCTTCACTCTGGCCAATTCCTCCCGGGCTGCAGTCACCTTGGTGTACTTATCCCTAATGGACAATACTTCAGATAAATCCCGGCCCTGGCCGAGGAGGAAGACAATCTCTTTGGATTCCTCCGGTTCTAAAGACAGCTTCACCTGTATAGCCCCGCAGGGCGCCAAACCTGCTCCCACTGTACCGGAAAGCCTTTCCCTTTCCAGAGCAGCCGGACGCTCCAAATCGCCGTTAATCCCCAGGAATTCATTTCCATCCCCGGAAAAAGTCCGAGTGGCTTCCGACGTATCAACAAAGGCAATTCTGCCCGGGAAGTCAGAGTTATAGGAATTGGAAATTAACAGCACTCCTTGTTCACCGTAACTCCGGGTAGTTATGTACTGGGCATTAACCTGCTCATTGACTCCCAGTACAGGACGCATATAATAAGTTACCGCTATTTCCCTGGGAACCCGGGACAGGTTCTTTAACCTGATAAGATAAATCTTTACCGGGTCTTCCAGGGCCACAAACTCTGTTAACTGCTGCTCAATACCATGACTGGTATGTTCAAAGGAAGAATACCCTTTTCCATGCCGGATTATGTAGTCCTCCTTTTCCCGGACAGGCATGGGAGTTATGCTCCAGTAATCTCCTGTTTGTTCGTCTCTAAGGTATAAAACCTCCCCCGGTAAATCTGTTACAGGGTCGTTATACCAAGGGGTCAGCTTATTTTCCCGGCTGTTTTCCGCCCAGGTATACCCTGATCCAACCTCAGTGATATTAAAGCCAAACCCGGTATTGGCAATAACGTTAATCCAGGGAGCCGGAGTGTGCTGCCCTTCCCTTAAATGGAGAAGGTATTCCCTGCCATCCTGGCTAAAGCCCCCGGTTCCGTTATAGAACAGCAGTTGGGAAAAATTAATTTGGGAGCTTGCAGGAACCTCAATTTCCTTGCCTGCTGCCTGTTGATCTGCTTCTTCATGAGTTTCGCCTCTGTTGACTTCCTTGCCGGTTTCCCCTCCGGCGACTTGTTTACCGGTTTTCCCTCCGGCGACATTAACTGTGCTTAAACCAGGAACAGTTTCTTTTGTCTGCTCCCATACCAACTGCTCTTCAACAGGTCCGGCGTCACCTTTGAGGATAATCCTGGCTGCAGCGTACATTAGGATCTTTTCTTCTTCCGTCATTAAATTCGCATTCAACAGATAAACCCCGCCCGTCCTGTTAACCATATCCCGGGCATGGCTGGCAAAAATGGCTGCTCTGATACCATCCTGCAGCGGCTGGACATAACCGCTTTCATCCTCAGCCAGGAAGACCAGGTCAACCTTCAACCCTTTCATCCGCCAAAATTCATGGGCCTTAAGGAGCTTACAGACCATTTCCATTTGTTCTTTATTGGTAACATGCACCAGTACTATGGGAATGTCCCCGGAAATTCCAGAGGGCCACAAACCAGGCTGTCCCTTTTTGTTCCTGGCAATTATTCCCTCGTACCTGCGCCTGACCGGTCCGGGGTAAATAATGGAAGGGACCATGTTCAGGTATAGTTCCATCTCCCCGGCTTGAATATCCAAATAACCTGCTTCAATCCGGCTGCGGTTCCAGGCAAATTCAAAAGCCCGCTCGATTACTTTGGGATCCCGGTATTTATCCGCTAATATCAGGGCATTTTGCCGGTTATCGGCTGCTGCCAGGGTATAAGCAATTATTGCCGAGTGCCCCGGCTCCAGCTTAACCCTTCTCCTTAAACTCATTACAGGGTCAAGGACGGCCCCTGCGGAATTGGACAAAGGTTGGTCGACATCCATGGCCAGCGGGTTGGCCAAGCCCCGGTTTCTGCCGATAAATTTGGCCCGGTCTGTCTCATACTGCAGATCACCGATAACCTCTCCTTCAACAGTAACGGTATGCACAGCCCATACCGGTTTTTGCCCCGCACTCCTGGGCCGCCTTACGGCCAACAGGCAATCATATTCAGGGACAAATTCCGTTGTTACAAAAAGGTTGCTAAAGGCCGGGTGGGCCAAGTCGGCATCAGGATGGGTCAATACCGCTTCTAAATAGCTGGTCACCTCCAAAACCCTGGAATGCCGGCTGTTATTGGTTAATGTTATTTTTCTGACCTCGGCATTGTCTTCCGGTGAAACTGCAATTTGGGTATGGGTCTCGATATTACCGTCTTTTCGGACAAATTCCGCCTTATCCGGTGAAAAAACCACTCTGTATTCTTCAAGTTCAAGGTTATAGGGTTCATAAGTCGCAGACCAGACATTGTTAGAGTTGATGTTCTGGACATAGATAAAGAATCCCGGGCTCTTACCCGGTCGGCTTTCCCTCCACCTGGCAACTGCCATGTCGTTATTTTTACTGTAACCTGCCCCCCCGTCAGTAACCATAACAGAGTAGCTGCCATTAGAAAGCAGATGGACATTGGGTAATTCCGAACGGGGAATCCCGTATTTTCTGATAACTTCCGGTCCATCCTCAACTTTTCTTTTCAGGGGTGGATATTCTTCCTGGTGTTCTTTAACGATACCAACCTTAAAGGGCATTCTCTCCTGCAGAAGTACCTCGGCTGACCTGATCTCCGGGTTAGCATGGAAACGCCTTTGCATAATGTTAGCATTAAAGTAATTATTTAATGCTAACATGATCATACCCTGGTGATGGACCATAAAATTTTTAATAATTAAATTATGACAGTTAAGAACTGCCCTGGCCGGAGTATAGTCTATGGACTCGTAAAGGCCGTAATCCCCATCCATGCCTGCTGCTTTTAACCTGGCTATATTTCCGGCAACTCCTTTAGGGTCGGTAGTCAAGGCCAGCACAGTGGCATAAGGGGCTACCACCAGTTCGTTGCCCAGCCCCCTTTTAAAACCAAGCTCCGGTACACCAAAAGCCTTATACTGGTAATTTAAGGCCATATCAAAGGCATAGTAAGCCGATTCCGAAACTCCCCAGGGAATTTTCCGCTTCTGTCCGTACTTTTTTTGCGCCTTAACTACAAAGGAATAAGTTGCATCCAGCAGGGAATTTTCAAAATTCCTCATCACCAGCAGGGGCATGAAATATTCGAACATGGTACCTGCCCAGGAAACCAGGCCTTTACAGCCATCTACCCGGGTAAGTTTCCGGCCTAACCTGAACCAGTGTTTCTTGTCAATTTCCCCCCGGGCAACGGCTATATAGCTTGCCAACCTGGCCTCGGAGGCCAGTAAGTCATAGTAAGCTCTGGTTAACTTCCCTTCTTCCACGTTGTATCCGATGGAGAAAAGCTGTCTTTTGGGGTCAAATAAGGGAATAAATTTAGTGTTTTCAATCAATAACCGGGTCCTTGTTAATAAATCCCGGCCTTGAGCAAAGATATCTTCAATGGAAACGGCAGCTTCTTTTTTAAAAGAATTAACCATAGCCAGGATCTTCCTTCCCCACGGGGAAGCTTGAACCCTTGCTTGTTGTTTGTCTTTGGACAACTCAGCCAGCATGCTGTCCAATACTTCCAACCAGTTCCCGGCATGATATTCCCCTCCGGCCAGATATTTCTCCAGCGCCAGAGAATCAACAGCCGGTTGCCCGTCATTAAGCCCTTGTTTAAGTTCCTCATTAAAAATCCTGACAGTATCCAATAACCCTTCGGCCAAACTCAGGTCGCTCAGGGGCTTATTAAGGTACTCCGCTAAGCCTTTTTCCACAGTCATCAGATAGCCGACTAAATTACCGCTGTCAACGGTAGATACATACCTGGGTCTTAAAACCTGAAGGCTTACTGTATCATACCAGTTATAAAGATGGCCTTCCCATTTCTCCATTTTTTCCACGGTTGACAAAGTAGCATTGAGCCTTTCTACCATTTCAGCGGTACCAAGATAGCCAAAATCACGGGCCGCCAGGGTGGATACCAACAACAACCCGATATTGGTGGGGGATGTGCGGTGGGCTGCCCCATTTGGCGGGTCAACCTGATAATTATCCGGCGGCAGGTAATTATCTTCAGCTGTCACCAAATCTTCGAAATAGGCCCAGGTTTTTCTCGCTAACCTGCGTAGCTCCAACCGTTCCTGCTCAGTTAACTGTTCAACCTTTTGCACATAATCCTGGCTAACCGTATAGGCTGCATAAGGCGCACCGGTCCAGAGACCAAAGACTACAGCCGCCATGGCAAGCTCAAGGCCGTTATTTGGCCGCAAAATCGCTAACCCTAAAACCAATAACCCCAATAAAGGAGAAACAAGCATTTTTTTATAGAAAGTAGGTAAGTCATTTTTTAGTAAAGCTTCCAGATCAGCTGCCGGAATCCACTCCAGTAAATTCTTCCTGGTAACCAAGACCCGGCCTAAGGTCCTGACTATAGCATCAACCATTAAATAAGCCTGATAAGCTATAAAGCAAAATTGGAGGCCGGCCTGGTAAAGGCTGGCTCTAACCCCGGCAATAACAGTTTGAGCCCTGGTCCCCTCCATCAAAGGGTACCTTTTGGCAAGAATTCCCCCTGCTAAATAGGTTATCGCCGGGAAGGCGATGACCACAAGGGCTAACCCCAGCCAGACCATACTGCTGCCGGGCAGGACTGCAAATCCAAGGGCGATTAAACTAAATAAGGCTGGGTTTAACAGACTTCTTCTCAGATTATCGATTATCTTCCACTTGGACAAGGCATTAAGAGGATTCTTCCTCCACTGTCCCTGTCTGTCTTTTGTCATGGCAGCCAACCAGGGGGTAAGCTGCCAGTCTCCCCTTACCCACCGGTGCAGCCGCATGGAAAATGAATTATAGCGGGCGGGATAACCGTCGATTAATTCGATATCGGTAACCAGGCCTGCCCGTAGATAACTTCCTTCTAAAAGGTCATGGCTTAACACACTGTTTTCCGGTATGGTGTCTTTAAGTAAACTTTGAAAAGTATCCAGTTCATAAATACCTTTTCCCGTAAAAATCCCTTCATTGAAGAGATCCTGATAAACATCGGAAATAGCTGTGGTATAGGGGTCAATCCCCCCCTGTCCGGCAAAAATCCTGGTAAAGAGGGTTTTGTTAGCACTGTCAATACTTACCCCTATCCGAGGTTGAAGTATCCCATGTCCTTTCACAACTATTCTCCTATCCCAGTCGATTACGGGCTGGTTTAAAGGATGGTCCATGGTTCCGATAAGTTTTTTGGCAGCGCCCATGGGAAGATTGGTATCCGCATCAAGGGTTATTATGTACTTAACAGCAGGTATCAGGGATATTTCACTGCTAAGTGTCTTGTATCCGGTATTCTCAGACCCCCTTAACAAATCATTTAATTCAATGATCGCCCCTCTTTTCCGTTCCCAACCCATCCATTGATTCTGGGCCGGATTGTACCGCCGTTCTCTGTGAAAATAATAGAAAATTGTTTTGGCTTTGGAATAACGCCGGTTTAAATCATTGATACCCTTTAACGCGATATCAATAATTTGGGGATCATCAGCCATCTCCGGAGAATCCGCATCCTTAAAATCGCCAACCAAGGCAAAATAAAGATTATCCTCTTTATTGGCCAGGTAATAAATCTCTAACTTCTCTAACAGTTCCTTGACCCTCTTTTCATTGGGCAAGAGGGTTGGAATAATTACCATGGCGCTGTTTTCCCCGGAAATACCCTCTTTTAACTCTAATTTGGGTAATACAGTCGGTGCGTAGATATGACTTACTGCGAAATTAACTGTGTTAATCGCAAGATCACTTACAGGTATTAAGAGCACAAGCCCAATTAAAAACAATAAAAAAGGCGACAGAACTCCCTGGTTAACTGCATACCTCAGGAAAAGGGCGGTAACGGCCAGGGTAATAAAAGCGATACAACCAAAGTAAACAGTATAAGGATACCCTTTTAAAAAACCAAAGATTGCTGTAATCCCACCGGATTTAACGCCAATTCGCTTCTCCAGCGTCTTTCTTCCGGAATCTATCAGATAATAACCTACATGCCGCAGCGGGTCCCGGTTAGTTTTGCTTATCGGATCCCGGTTAGTATACTCAGTGGCTTCCCTGGCACATTCTAAAGCCAGCTCGGCAACATTAATTTCGGAAATATCAAAAAAACTGGAGATTTTTTCGATAACATGACGGTAATGATCTCTGGATTCAAAATCCATCTGATTGTAATAACCGGCTGGGTCCCGCCTCAGAATTTCTTCCACCTGACTTAATGACTCAAAAATTTCACTCCAGTCAATAGCTGCAATCATCCGTAAACCGGTTATGGAATTGCCCATAGCAACCTGTCTGGCCGCTTGCATCTGATGCTCCAGATTAATTAACTCTTCTAAAGAAGTTTCCTGTTCTGCCCGTTGACCGTCAATATATCCAATCAGAGCTGCGGTCTTGTTCCCTTGTTTTCTTAGCTTTTGCACCAGAAATTCCAGGAAAGCAGGGCTGACACCGGCTTTATTCACCATCTGTTCATTAAGTATGCTTTGGACCTCATTATCACCTTTATCGGCAGCGCTAATGATGAGGTCTGCCAAATGTTCAGCCTCGTGCCTTTGTTGGTAATGCGTGTTGAGCTGATGACAAATATGGCTGATCTTCTCAATCAGTGCTATTCTCAGCATAGCGGACATGACCCATAATTCACCCATAGCGAGTGGCTGCCGGGATTGATAAGCCCTGGTAAAGTTAACCAAGGTTTTTTCGTCAATACTACCGTCAGTATGGGTAACCAACTCCAAAGCAAGGGCATATACCCTGGGATAATTTTTCATTTGGCCATTTTTAAGCAAGGGCAGTTGGAAACAGTACTTTTTGAAAAGATTTTGTTTAATGTCTTTAACCTGTTCTTCTATAATGTAAAAATTGTCAAGCAGCCACTCATCTGTAGGAGATAAGGGTAGTCCCCCGCCTGTCTCCCTGTTGATGGTTTTATAGACTTCTAAAATATTTTTATAACTACTGCTCAGCCGGGTCACCAACCATCCGGGAAACCTTGTCTTTCCTCCGACTATATGGCCTTTGGCTATTTCCACTGCGTGTTTTTCTATATCTTCGGGACCAAGGAGGCTATTGTTCATTATCAATCACCATTAAGTAAATTTTTTTCTGAATTAGTATGCCCCCTTTGGGTATTTATATAGGCAATGAAAAAGGCTTGCCGTTTCCTGTTGCCGCAGAAAAGACTAAACCCCCGTGTATCAGGGGTTCAGGTGATTTTTTTTAATAAAAGTACAAATTTCCTCCATTGCCTGGGTTGCCTCCGGAAAAAGGGGAGCCATGGCAGGATAACAATGAAACATCCCCTCCCCAACCTTCAATGTGATATCAACACCTGCATCTTTCGCTTTTTCGGCAAACCGGGTTGAGTCATCAAGAAGGGTTTCATCTTCGCCGACATAGATAAGCAGGGGTGGAAGCCCGTGAAGATCCCCATAAAGAGGAGATATATACGGCAGGCCAGGGTCATTATCTCCAGCGTAATGTTTGGCAAAAGCCGGTGCTGTCCCCTCAGGGGCTAGACATACTTTAGCTTTAGTTCGGTAGGATTCCCCGGTACACTTAAAATCGGTCACGGGGGAGTACGCCACCGCTGCTGCGGGAAGGGGAATGCCTTGATCCCGGAGGGCAAGTAACGTGGCTAAACATAAACCTCCGCCGGCGGAATCTCCCACAAAGACGATATTAGAAGGCGAAATACCTTGGGCTGACAACCAGCGATACGCTGTTACCGAATCCTCGAGGGCAGCAGGATAAGGATGCTCGGGGGCCAAACGATACTCAAACAGTAGTGCACCTACTTCACTACCTTTAACAAACTTGGCAACAATCGACCGGTGAGCCCGGCATGTACCAGACACATATCCGCCACCATGAAAATATAGAATTATTTTGTCTTTTGTTGCTTGGGAAGGAAGAATCCATTCGGCCGGAATGTCATTGATGGTTACAGGCAATACTTCGATTCCGATCGGCAGCTTGCCGAATTTACCAGCACCTGCTTCAACATTTTGGCGGAAACGGAGTATCGATTCATAGTTATTCCAGTCAATAGTTTCCCTTTTCAGGCGAAAACGCAGCAAATGACGGTTTTGTAATAAGAATTTGAAAATACGAGCTCGCAGACTGGTCATTTTTATCCCCCTTATAAATAATATTGTAATTTTTAAACTTTCTTCTAAGTTTCACGTTTGACCCCATTCATAAAAAGATCCACACACTGCTCTATGGCATCGCGGACCTTGAACTTTTCCCGCTCCATGTAAAACTGCTTCACTACTTCGATAAAAGCAAACTCGAACAGGTCTTCCAATACATAGAGCGGCAAATCATCTCGGATTTCGGCACTTTCTTGACCGAGTTCGATTATTTTGATGGCCAGCAGGTATAGACCACTCTTCTCACTTTCATCCACGTGGAAAGAAACCATATTCTGCATCCGGTAAACAATGTACTTTTCGAAAAAATCCTTGTGCGCCTGCATCCCTTTCATTAACTCACTAAAAATTAGAATCATACGTGACCGGGTATCAGGCATTTTCTGCAGCTGCAGGATTCTTTCGGAATTTTTTTCCCTGAAAGACCGCTTAATGTATTCGTCAATGATTGCTTCCTTGGCGGGGAAGTAATTGTAAAGGGTCCCTTTGGCAATGTCAACCTCCCTGGCTATCTGCTCCATAGTGGTCCCATCGAAACTGCGTTCCCCAAACAATTTCATTGCCACAGCAATAATCTTCTTTTTGGTCTCTTCCTTTTTTCGCTCAACTCGGCTTCCTCCGGGTGCCTCTTTTATGCTCATGGTTTCACTCCCTTGAACGCAGTTCTCTTCTGTGCATCGTTTTATTTTGTACGTCGTTCATTTTTACTCTGTGTTTAATTTATCATGATTTCATCTTTTTGGCAACAGTAAATTCTTTTGTAAATCCACTTTTTGTCAACATTTAAAGCCCATCAATTATCTAACATGTAGACAATTGATGGGCAGTTTGTAGAGAAAAAACCCTTGCGTCCTTTAAGGCTAATTCATAGGCCCTGGTTGCTGATTCGTTGGCGTCCTAACGTTCTCTGTCATACCCGTCCGGTATCGTCAGCTTTGATGTTCCGGGAATCCGCATGGCTTCCAGGTCGCTCTTACCGCCCGTTAAAATTTGGCGTCCGTTTGGCAAAGAAAGCCTTGACGCCTTCCTGAAAATCGGCAGTTCCGAAGCAGCGTGCGCTTAAGTCTGCTTCCAAATCCATAGCCTCGCTAAGGGGTAAATCCAGCCCACGGTTAATTGCTTTTTTCACCTGTTCCACCGCTACCGGGCCTTTACCGGCAATTCGCCGGCCGATTTCCCTGGCGGCGTCCAGGACCTCACCTTCCGGAACAACCCGGTTAACCAGACCGATTTTTTCGGCCTCGTCAGCGTTAATATGCCTGCCGGAAAAAATCAGCTCTTTCGCCATTCCTACCGGAATTATCCGGGGCAGCCGCACAGTGCCGCCACCGCCGGGAATAAGCCCCAGGTTTACCTCAGTCAGGCCGAACCTGGCGCTTTCGGCAGCGACTCTGAGATCACAAGCCAGGGCCAATTCGCAACCCCCGCCAAACGCCAGGCCGTTAACAGCACAAATCACCGGCCTGGAAAAATCCGCAATCTGGTTGAAGGTGCTTTGGAATACCCGGTTAAGCTGTTTACCCGTAGCGGGTGTCAAGTCCGCTAAGCCGCCAATGTCAGCCCCGGCAACAAAGGCTTTGTTACCCGCCCCGGTTACAATAACAACCCGGATTTCCAGGTCTGCTGCCCAAGCAGCCAAGACTTCCTGCAGCTCCAATAACACCTGCTTACTCAGGGCGTTCACCGGCGGGCGGTCAATAGTTACTATAGCCAGGAAATCTTCCCTGACACACCTGAGAAATTCATAACCTCTTTCCATCATTGCTACCCCCCAGACCATACCTCTAAACCGTACTTCCCAACTGTAATTCAAGACCATGCCTCAAACCATACCTTAAAACCGCAGCTCTAAACCATAGTCAAACCCCCGCTGACACTCAGGGTCTGCCCGGTAATATATTCGGCTCCGTCAGAGGCCAGAAAGACCACCGTATTGGCGATATCTTCCGGCTGGCCCAGCCGCCGCCAGGGAATACCCTTTTTAACCGCTTCCATCAGTTTGGGATTTTCCTCGGCAACCGAGGCGAAAAACGGGGTATCGCTTGGACCGGGTGAAATGCAGTTGACGTTTATTTTATAGCGGGCCATTTCCCTGGCCAGGGTCTTGGTAAAAGCAATTACTCCGCCTTTGGCAGCGGAATAGATGGATTCACCGGTTGAACCTACCCGCCCGGCGTCGGAAGAAATATTGATAATTTTGCCGTAGTTATTCTGAATCATATTATCGATTACTGCCCGGCAACAGATAACCGGACCCTTTAAGTTAATGGCAATAACCTTTTCCCAGAATTCCTCGGTGCCGTTTACAAATGGCTGCACCTTATTCCACCCGACATTATTGACCAGTATGTCGATTTTCCCATAGGCAGCCAGGGCTTTGGCCACCATGGCATTTACTTCCGAACTCTTGGTAATATCAACTTGGGCGGCCATGGCCTGGTTGCCCATCTGCTCAATTTCTTTGGCCACATTTTCCGCACTGGCACTGTCGATATCAGCCGCAACCACCGCAGCTCCCTCCTTGGCCAGCGCCAAAGCAATCCCCCGGCCGATTCCCCGGCCTGCCCCGGTGACAATGCCTACTTTACCTTCCAGTTTCATCTTTACTACCTCCCATCTATCAATTGGCCAGCCACCCGCCGTCTACAAACAGGGTGTGGCCGGTGACATAATCTGATGCCTCAGAGGCGAGATAAATCAGCGCTCCTGAAAGGTCATCCTCTTTGGCCAAAGTCCGGAAGGGTATCCGGCTGACAATGCTCTGGTATACCTTTTCATTTTCCAATTCTTTTTTGTTCAAATCTGTCCTGATGTACCCGGGGCCTATGGCATTGACATTAATGCGGTAACGGGCCCACTCCAGGGCCAGGGCCCTGGTCAACTGGATTACCCCGGCCTTACTGGCA
>JAJZTU010000063.1 GCA_021848765.1 Bacillota bacterium | reverse complement strand
ATCTTAGGGTTATGTGTTTTGAAAGGCAGGCATGGCTTGATAACGTGCTAAATAATGCAAATGGACCGGACATAAATGGTTATTTATCCTGTAAATTGAATGAAGATGTATAACACCGCTTATCTTTTCACTATCCTGTCAGGTAAAATAACTTTGGTAAGATTTAATCCCTGGCCGTAAACCTTTATTACATCAATGCCTTCCTCAAGCTTAGGCTTTTGAAATGAGTTATAAAGTGATTTTATTACCGTAACCGGAACTTTTCGCTCCCTCCTGGAGTTTCTCTCAATGGCCGTTTGTAGAGGGCAATTGACCCAATGCAAGGTAACAGTAGCGTGATACCTTCTGGCCAGATTTATATACCTTCTGCGTTTTACGATAGTCAGGTTAGTTGCATCAAAAATCACATCTTCTCCTAGAGCAAGCAAATAATTGCTAATACTTTCAGCCAAATGAAAGACTAATTTATCGTGTTTAACAACAGATTCATCCTGCCAAAGAAACTTACGGATAGTATCAGTCGATACAACATATCCGGGCAGACGCCGGGCTATGGTTGATTTACCGCTTCCGGGGATTCCACATAGAATATGAAATTTCATTGGTTACCACCCTAAAATAAATATTTAACCCTTAAAGGTTATGGCGCATTTATATTATACCCCTACCGCGAGTTCGTTTACCGGGCGAAACTGCCTTAATGAGCATTATTGGGGCATATTACAACTTTACATAACAAATGGAAGGAGGACACCATGCTTCAATTTCGAGGCAATCTAAGGGATTAAAAAAAACAGCCGGCAATTGCCGGCTGTTTTTTGCAGAAAGCCTGTAAATTATATCTAAAAGAAAAATTCTTTTATCTTATAATTTAACTACATTAGAGGCTTGAGGGCCACGGTTTCCCTCAACAACGTCGAATTCGACGCTTTGGCCTTCTTCAAGGCTTTTGAAACCATCCGTCTGAATAGCGGAGAAGTGAACGAATACATCGTTTCCTTCTGCGGTCTCAATAAACCCAAAACCTTTTTCTGCATTGAACCATTTTACTTTACCTTGCATTTTGCAACCTCCTAAAATTACCTCTGCTTGAGGCGAATAATTGATTATACCATCATTGTTTCCTAAATAGCAAGTTTTTAGAAGTGAATTGGCTTAACATATAGATAATAATTGCTAATTCCTGTTCGTAACCAGCCTGGCTGCTTTTATGACTCTGGTATTAAACCGGATGGGCTTTTGCCTGGAATTTTTTAATCCTTTAAAAATCTAATCAGGAGCATTTTGCCTGGCTAGCTGTCATTTCAGAAGTCGTCTCAGTAAGGTTACCCCGCACCATGGAAATGAGCATACCCAGGAGTGCTACAGCCATGGCTACCAAATAAGCGTCGCGCAGTGCCCAGAGGAAGCTCTGTTCATAGACAAGTTTTTGGTTATAGTTTATGGAATGAAGGTGGGCGGAATAGGCGGCCAGCCGGTTGCTGAAGACCGCACCGCTTACCGCTACTCCCAGAACCTGGCCGAGGTTGCGCATGGTAGCAAGCATCCCGGACCCGATACCGGTTTGGTTTTTGGGCACACTACCCATGATAGCATTATTATTGGGTGAAAGGAAGAGGCCGGTACCCAGGCCGACTAAGCCCAGCCCAAGGATAACCGGGGTGAGGTTTCCGGTCATCCGGGTAATACTCAAAATAAGCACGCCCACGGCAATAATGCCCATACCAATTGAGGTTAAGGTACGGGAACCGATACGGTCGGAAAGGGTACCGCTTATGGGAGCGGTGAGCATCATTACCAATGGAAAAGAGGTCATAACCAAGCCGGCTTTATTGGGCGGCAGGTGCAGGAGGTTGTCCAGGTAAAAGGGCATTAAAAAGACGACCGCATACTGAGTAAGATAATTAAGTGCTGCCGCAACATTTGCCGCCGCAAAGAGGCGGTTCTTAAAAAGTTCCAGGCGGACCATGGGATAATCAATCCGGTTTTCGATAAAAAGGAAGAGGAGGAAGCAAGCAAGGGCGGCGGTAAACAGTCCGGTTACAAGGGGGGATTGCCAGCCCCAACTTTCGCCATGGCTCATAGCCAGCAGGAAAGTTGTCAGGGCCACAAAAATGGTTAGCGCCCCGGAAATATCGAATTTCTGGGGCTTACCTTTACGGTGGGGCAAAACCCGCCAGGCCCAGACAGTGCCTGCAATCCCAATGGGAATGTTAACCGAAAATATTGCCTGCCAGCCAAACTGGCTGACCAGGAAACCGCCAATAGCAGGTCCGGTGGCCAGCCCCAGGGAGACGGACATGGCCTGGATACCTATGGCCCGTCCGCGTTCAGAAGGGTTAAAGTTATCCGCTATAATGGCCTGGACTACGGCCATGAGCATGCCGGCGCCCAGGGCCTGTAAAGCGCGGGAGCCAATTAGAAAACCGATAGTCGGAGCCAGGCTGTTCAAGGCAGAGGCCAGGGTGAAGATGGCAAACCCGTATACATAAATAGGCTTATGACCATACATATCCCCCAGGCGTCCATAGGTCAACAGTAAACTGCTGATTAAGAGCAGGTAGATTAAGACCACCCATTCCACGCTGGCCAGGGGAGCATGAAAGTACTCCGTGATTTTGGGCATCGCAATATTGACGATACTGGCGTCCAGAGTGGCCATAAAGGCCCCCAGGCAAGTGGTGGAGAGAATTAACCATTTTTGCCGGTTCGCTGTAGTCAGCTTTGTCTCACGCATCGCGCTAAAGCTCCTTCTGTAATCAAGTAATCGCTCGTTAATGATGAGTGCCTGTCTCTGGGTTTAATTATAAACTAATGTCGATAAAAAGCCAATGCCTTCCGGGTAAACTGGCTTCTTTTGGATATGCAAAAAAAGAATAGAAGTTAGGGCCTGGGTGGCTTCGGGCCAAAGAACTGGTAGAAGTTGCACTGGATGCGCCCGTTATATAATTTACGCTTTTTATCCGCCCGGCGCCCGAAAAGTTGTTCAAACCTGGGGTGGGAGGTAATTATGTAAAATGACCAGGTATCCAAAGCTCCGAAGACCTGACGCATTTCTTTATACAGTGCCTCCGCTTCACGAAGCTCACCAAGGCGCTCGCCATAGGGCGGGTTGCCGATTACGTAACCGTATTTAGCCTGGGAGCGCATTTGTGCCAAAGGCTGCCTCTGGAAGTGAATCTGCCCTTCCACTTTAGCTTGACGCGCGTGATAGCGGGCCAGGCTGAGCACCTCATCATCGCTATCCGTACCGATGATCCGCAGGGTGCGTTCGTTCTCAATCAGGCTTTCAGCCTCTTCCCGGGCCTGCTGCCACCACATCTGCGGCAGGTTAGGCCAGTTGCCGGCGGCAAAGTCGCGGTACAGGCCGGGTGCGATGTTTAACCCAATCAGGGCGGCCTCAATGGGAATGGTCCCGGAGCCGCAAAATGGATCAATCAGCACCCGGTCCGGGTTCCAGCGGCTGAGCAAAACCATGGCGGCAGCCAGGGTTTCCTTCAACGGAGCCCGGGCGGCCAGTTTACGGTAGCCGCGTTTATGCAGGCCGGCGCCGCTGGTATCGATGGTCAAAGTGGCGGTATCTTTGAGCAGGGCAACTTCGATAGTGTAGCGGGGCCCTTTCTCCTCAAACCAGGACCGCTTATATTTTTGTTTCAGCTTTTCCACGACCGCCTTTTTCACTATGGCCTGGCAGTCAGGGACACTGTGCAACTGGGAATTGATGGACTTGCCCTCGACCGGAAAATTGGCATCTTCCGGAAGCCAGTCCGGCCAGGGGAGGGCCTTGGTCTGTTCAAAAAGCTCTTCAAAAGAGGTAGCTTTAAATTCCCCGACCTTGAGCAGCACCCGGTCAGCAGTGCGCAGCCACAGATTGGTGCGGCAAATTGCCGGCTCATCGGCTGTAAAGGTTACTTTTCCGTTTTCTACGACTGCCTCTTCGTAACCCAGTTGCCGCAGCTCACGTGCTACCACGGCCTCCAGGCCAAAGGCAGCTGTAGCAATCAACTCAATTTTGGCCATTGTGTTCTCCTTTGTACTTTTAATGTTCCGGCGGTTCTTGTTTTGCTAACGCTGCTTTCAACAGATCGCCTAAATTATTGCCGATGGAACCTTGGTCACTGTACTGGGCAATTAATTTCTGGTTAACCCTGCTGGCGTGTTTGGAATTCCTGGTAAAGCCGGAATCAGCTTGTTTTTCCGGCTGCCTGTGCCCGCAGGCCCGGTCAGGGCAGAGCAGCATTTTCCCCCGTTTGCCGTTCACCAACAGCATGAACTTGCTGCAAGCAGGACACTTGGTTTTGGAAATGTTGTCCGGCTTATATTCGGTCGTGTCTGCGATGACGCTTTTAACCAATTCTACGGCATTCTGCCTGATGCCGGACATAAAGTCAGCTTTTCTGCCCTTGCCTTGGGCAATATTAGCAAGGTTTTGTTCCCATTGGGCGGTTAGTTCAGGACTTTTTAAGGCAGGGGCAACCAGTTTGATTAGCTGGATACCTTTGGAGGTGGGAACCAGTTCTTTGCCCTGCCGCTCAATATAATTGGTATAAAGCAGCTTTTCAATAATTTCCGCCCGGGTTGCCGGTGTGCCCAGGCCGCTTTGTTTTACGGATTCCCGCAGCTCCTCGTCCGCAATAAACTTGCCGGGGTTTTCCATTGCTGTGAGCAGTGTTGCTTCGGTATAACGGGCAGGCGGTTTGGTTTTTGCTTTGTTGACCTTGCAGGATTTTACCTGTTTTTGCTCACCTTTGTGGGCTAAGCTCAGCGTCTGCTCAGGCAGGGCCTCCTCGTTATGGTCTTCTTTTTCCACCGGTTTAGAGGTTACGGCCCGCCAACCCCGGTCTTTGACCACTTTGCCCTGGGAGTAAAAACCCTCACCATTGACTTCCGTGACCAGGGTAGTTTGGTCATAGCGGTAGGGAGGGTACAAAACAGCGATAAACCGCCTGGCAATTAAATCATAAAGGTTTCTTTCCTCGGCATTCAAGGCCGTTAACTTTAGGGGCTGCTCGGTAGGGATGATGGCATGATGGTCAGAAACCCTGCTGTTGTCAACAAAGCGTTTGGTCGGAGTTAAAGTTTTTTGCAAGAGGGGCTTTACGAGTTCTGCATAGGGTCCGACAGCAATGTTTTTCAATCTTTCCGGGAGAGTCGGCACAATATCCGAGCTGATGAATCTGGAGTCTGTCCGCGGGTAAGTAACCAGTTTATGCTGTTCATATAAGTCCTGAAGAATGGACAAAGTTTTTTGGGCAGAATAACCGTATCTCCGGTTAGCATCCCGCTGCAATTCCGTCAGATCGTAGGCCAGGGGAGGGGGTTCACTTTTGCCTTCCATCCGGATGTCCTTAATTATTCCCGGATGGCCCTTGACCTTGGCGGCAATTGCCTCGGCCTGGGCGTAATTGAAGAGCCGGCTGTTCCCGGCCTGATTCCGCCAATCGCCAAAATAATCCCCAAAATCCACCCTGATGGTCCAATAATCCACCGGGACAAATTGCTGGATTTCGGCTTCCCGGTTGACCATCATGGCCAGAGTGGGAGTCTGCACTCTGCCGGCGCTTAGCTGGGCATTGAACTTACAGGTTAAAGCCCGGGTCACGTTCAGGCCGATTAGCCAGTCTGCCTCCGCCCGGCACACAGCCGCATCATAGAGATTATTGTAGGCGTTCCCGGCTTTTAAATTAGCAAAACCCTCCCTGATGGCTTTGTCAGTTTGGGAGGAAATCCATAAACGCTTAAATGGTTTCTTCCAGTTAGCCAGAGCCATAATCCATCTGGCCACTAATTCTCCTTCCCGTCCGGCATCAGTGGCAATAACCAGCTCCTTGATATCTCCCCGGTTCATTAAATTTCTCACAACCTGAAACTGGTGGGAGGTCTGCCTGATTACTTTTAATTTCATGGCGGCCGGCGCTATGGGTAAGTCCTCCAGGCGCCACTCCTTGTAGTTTTGGTTATAGTCCTCAGGTTCGGCAAGAGTAACCAAATGGCCCAAAGCCCAGGTCACCACATACTGGGACCCCTCCAGATAGCCTTTTTGTTTGCTGTTGCAGTGCAGCACCCTGGCGATTTCCCTGGCCACACTGGGCTTTTCAGCCAGTACAAGCGCTTTCATTTAATCCCCTCAACTCTCATGGTGCTTGTCGAATATTATTATTATAACACAATTCAATCTCTATTAAATTAGTGAGAATCAAAAGGGGAGCCTTAAAAGGCTCCCCCCGGACGATAACTTGCCTGAAACTATCTGTTAACTTGAAAACTTAGTAGCTGTAGTTACCCAGGCCCTTAGAATGGCAAGCTTCGCAAGTACTCATGTTAGGCAGGCGCTTCAGGGCAGAGGAACCCGCATTCTCACCGGAAACCTGGCCGGCCCAACCGGAAGTGCCCTTCCAGTCAGTCCACCATTGCTGGTCAGTACCGTGAGCAACGTGGCAGGTCAAACAAGAGATGGCCTTACTGGTATCTTCCTTCTCGAACTTCAGGCCGGATACGGAGCGGCCCCAATTGTTACCTACCTGGTGACGGTAAGCCTCGTGATAGGTACCGGTTAGAGCTTCGCCGGAACCACTGGCCATAGCGGCAGCGGTGTTGTAGTCAGTATGACAGGCGCCGCAGAATTTGTTAAAGCCTTCGCCATAGCTGACAGCTTCGTTGGTGCTTAGTTTACCGGTTATGGTAGCAGTTACTTTTATCGCAGGTACATAGTCAGCAGTTACAGTGCCTGTTTGAGGAGCATTAAAGGTAACTTTTCCGTTTTTGTAGTCAATGGTGTAGGTACCGGCTGCTGCGGCAGTTCCGTTTACATAAACCTTGGTGGATTTGCTGTAAGGATAGCCGGCAATCCAGTTGGCGTCAGGTGAGCTAAAGACCAGATTATCTGTGGTAGTCATAGCTTGGCCCACTTTTTTGTTTAACATAGCCAGACCGTTAACATCAGGATTCAGTATCCGGTAGTTACCGCCTTGACCGTGAGGAGTGTGGCAAGAGGTACACTCGAAAGCTTTGTCCCAAGCGGAGCCGTTAGCATCACTGGCAGCAGTGGTACCGGCACCACCGGGGGCGGCACCGATATTAACGGTTCCGACACTGTGCCGGGAAAGAGAGTTTGTTCCTTCAGCAGCACTTTCCATGAAAAGACCGCCGTAGGTCCGCTTACCGGTAGCGGCAATTTTACCGTTCATGACATCATAGGTTTGGGCAACGGTACCATCGTGGCAGGCATTGCAGGTTTCCGTTACGGTAGCCCACTGCAGCAATGAAGCCCCCACAGCGGTGTGCGTTGCGTGGCAGGAGGCACAAGCATCGGTGTTGCGCTGGTAGTTGGAGTGAATTTCATCAACTATTCCATCGCCATTTTGGTCTTGCAGGTAGACACCATTGGGGTAACCGGCGGAAGTATCCTTAGGGGTAGCCAGGAAGTCAGATTTACCGTCTCCTTTTACAGCGGCAGGGTCGATATTCTGGGCGGCAAAGGCGGTAGCTGCGGTAGCCAGTACAAAAGCCAGGGACAGTGCGAGAATTAGGCTGATTCTTTTGCTGGACATGCTTTTGTTCCCCCTTATTAATGAATTTCTTGTTAGCCGGTTCCCTATCGAAGCGAGGACCTACGCCATTGACCATTTTATGTACCGGGTCACTGACCGGCCCCCAGGCGCCGATATTATCCCCCCTCGTGTTAATTTGGGAACCAGCTTGTATAATAGGCGGACGCCAGTTCCAGGAAACCGGACGCCCGCTCATTACCGCCGTATTTAGTTCTGGTATACCACTATCCGCTGGTTTACGGAATCGGCAATATAGATGCGGCCCTCGCTATCAACAAACAGACCGTTGGGAAGGGCGAACTTATCATCTTCTTGACCCATGCCACCCCAGGTAAACAGTTTTTTGCCATTTTGGTCCATACCCAATACATAGTTGGTAACTTTGCTCACTACGAAAACCTTGCCGGCGGAAACACCAACCCCCCGGGGATTGACGAACATACTGGCCTTGTTACCTTCTTCGAAGCCCATGGTGCTGATATACTTGCCTTCGGTATCAAAAACCTGTACCCGGTCATTGCCGGAGTCAGAGACATAAACCCGGTTTCCGGCAACGGTAACACAGTTGGGGGAATTTAGTTCACCTTTACCCTTGCCAGGTTTACCGATTTCCAGAAGCTTCTTGCCGTCCAGGTCGAAAACTTTAACCTTGCCACCGGCAATATCAGTCACATACAGTTTATTTCCGGTTAAATACATACCACCAGGCCGGTTAAGCGAATTTTTATCCACCAATACCCGGATAAAACGTCCGGTGCTGTCAAAGACCGAAACATTCCCGTTGTTCATATCAGACACATAGATTAAACCTTTACTATCCCCGGCGATACCGTAGGGGAAACTAAACTCGCCGGCTTTGGAACCTGCGGTCCCGAATTGCTTTACCGGGTTGCCGTCCCGGTCAAAGACCTGAACCCGCTTATTACCCGTATCGGTGACATAAATTTTATTACCCACCACGGTTACTTCCATGGGTTTACTAAAGCCCCCATTCATTCCAGAGCCATAGATGGCAAAAAGGAAACGCGGCTGTTCAGTAGTGCCCAAGCTGAAGGGAATATGGTTGCTGACAATGTTCACAGGGTTGGTTTTTGCTACAAATAATGTACCGAACAAGGCGGTAACCAAGAGAAAGCTGATACCTACGGCTAGCTTAATCTTACCTAAGGACCACCCGGTATTTTGCGCTAGTTGCATTGCCTCTGCCGGCGCCAATATGCCGGCTTCACCTCGCTCTCTAGTTTGGTAATTTGGCCAAGGCTTCAGTTGCCTTGGTAAACTTGGGATCCAGACTAAGGGCCTCAGTGTACATGTACTTGGCCTCAGCCAGGTTACCTAATTTTTCGTTGGCCATCCCCAGATAGTAGAGAATGTCTGCCGAACCGGGGTTAATCCTGTAAGCCAGGTCCAGTTCTTGTTTGGCTTCTTTGTATTGACCTTTTTTGATGTAAACTATACCCAGATTGGTGTGGACCAAGTCGGATTTCGGCACGATTTTTAAAGCTTGCTTCAGGTAATCTTCGGCCCGGTCGTATTTACCCATGGACAGGTAGGAAAGTCCCAGGTTTGCCTTGGCGGTAAAGTGATTATTGTCATATTTTAACACTTCTTTATAGGTAGCAATTGCCTGCTCATAATCCTGCTTCTGAAAATAAGCCCAACCCAAGTTAGCCAATTTGTTGGGGTTTTTGGGGTCAGCTTTAACCTGTTCCAAGTTCTGGGCCAAAATGGCATCAGCCCGGGACACGTTCTGATAATTATTCCAAAAGAACAGTTTGCCTATGGCTACCCCAACACCGGAAAAGAATAGGACGGAAACCAGGATGATGATAATGCCGGTGATTGGCTTGACAGTTCTTTGCATTGGAAGTTGCTGGCTTAATTCTGCCATAGAGCCTCACTCCTTTTTTAGTTTTAGGTTAGCAGTTAAATGGTACACTTGAGGTTATGTCTGCTGTTTTTTGCCCGGGGGACCGATATAGTGACAGGTACTGCACAAATTTTGGGGGTGACAGCTCATGCAGCCCGCGCTGATAGCTTGACCGGTTAAGGGAAAAGGGTGCCGGTTTTGGGTTTTAATTCCCTGGTGCATTGGCCTGCTGTGGCATTTTGCACAGGAGGACTCGGCCACCGTGCCTTTAGCGGAATCAGGGATGCGGTTCTCCTGGTGACAGGCCAGGCAAGCGGCTTGGTCAGCCTTGGCCTGGGGACCGTGGACATTGCGCCAGTCAGGGGTATGACCCGGTGGCTTGTTCCTGGCATGACAATTAAGGCAGAAGGTGTTATTCCGGACATAACCTTTGACACCGGTATCGTTGGAATTCATCACCCAAGTCCCTGTCTTGGAGTGACACCTGTCACAAGCAAGGTAGTTATCCCGGGCCTCTTTGCCGTGCTGTTTCATCCAGTCCGGTGGCTTGTGGGAAGGCGGGGCAATGAGTTTTGTATGACAGGTATTACAGCTTACCGGGACATCCTTGGCTTCGTGACACTCAATACACCTCTCCATCCCAAGCTTGGTGAACTGGGGCTTCATGTGGGCTTTACCCACCCCCGGAGTCCAGGCCGAAAAGTCGGTAGCGGTGGTAAAACCCCGCTCTTCAATATTGCCGTGGACCACCCCGGCGTGGCACTTAACACATTCCAGCTTTTCATCCAGGTGTTTTTGGTGAGGAAAGATGATGTCCCCACTTGGGGTTATTTTCCGGTATGTGGTATGACATTCTAAACAAACTTCGTTCCTAATCGGTTCAGGCAGCTCTATGGGAGTCACATAGGTTTTGGTAAAATGCAGGTAAAGCTGCTTCATGGCGTTAATTTTGTGCTTGAGCAGGTTGACAGTTCCGGGTTGAATGTGACATTTGGTGCAAGCTACGGTATCATGAGCCGAAGCAGCCCAGGTTACATACTCTGGCTGCATTTCGTGACAGGAGGAACAAAACTGGGGAGTACTGGTTACCTGGATAGCCGCCACAGAACCAACTCCGGTGAACACTATCAGACCGGCAATGAGTATAAAGAGCTTTAGTTTGCCCTCTGTGGTGTGCAGATCCAATCCTAGTAGTTTCATGTTTACCACCCATTTCTGTACCTTCAACTAGGATTATTTGGCCGGTTTCTTATTTGATTTTAAGGAAAATGAAACCTAAAGGTTGTTTTGTGAAGAGAATTCGACAATAATCGACAAATTCCTCTGCCTTAGGGGAGGTACATTTTTGCATTTTTGGGGAAGGAAGTAAAGAAATAAGGCAGTCACCGTGACTGCCTTTTGGAAACTTATAAAAGCTTTATTCTTCCCGCCGTTTCCATAGGATTTTCATCAGGCCCGCAAAGGCCTTCTTCCCTCTCCTCCATGTGGAAATGTTAAGACCCCGAGTTAAATCGGGGTCTGGTATTGTTTACTAAATGTTTTGGACTGCAAACTGGCATTCGGTAATGCACAGGTCCAGGTGATGGGCTGCTTCCCAAAAAGCTTTTTTTGCATTGGTGTCGGTTTCGGAATTGCCCATATTTCTCAATCTACCTGCGGTTTGTTGGCATTCTTGAATACACTGCTGAATATCTTGTTGGGCAGACATAGGGTACCTCCTTCTTTTTTTATTTCATGGCTTTTTCACAACTGCGGATGCACATCTCAACATGCCCTGCACCTAAGGTAGCCATTTCACGGGCTGCTGCACTGGTAATGCCGTTGGTAGTGGTCCTTAGCCTGTTAGCTACTTGGGTACATGCATCAATACATTGTTGTACTTCCTGTTTATTGGCCATTTTACTCACCTCCGCAGATTAGGATTAGCCAAATTTAGAAAAGTTATTCGACAATTGACAAGCAAGCTGCCAAGATGAGAAGATAAGCATAACGAGGTCTTCAATACAGCCACACGGCACGCCTATAGATAATCTATATAGAGGAGTGAGTTTGCTTATGTTGCTCAAAAGTATTGGTACTAAGCTTGCCATCGGGGTAATTACCGGGGTCCTGACCCTTTCTCCGGCTATACTTACTGTTTCCCATGCCGGGACAAAGGAAAAAGCTTTGGGAGTGGAGGTCAACGGTCAAAAACTAGTGACTGATGTCCCCCCGGTAATTGTCAAGGGGCGCATGCTGCTTCCCTTAAGGGTTGTCGGGAAAGCCTTAGGGGCCCAGGTAACCTGGGATGCCGCTACCCAAAAAGCCACTGTCAAAAAAGAACAGACAGAACTGGTCTTTAGCCCTGGGGGCACAGAATTTCGGGTCAATGGGCAAAAGGCCAAACTGGATGTGGCCCCCCGGCTCCAGCAAGGACGGATGTTGATTCCCGGGAGGATACTGGCCGAAAAGTTAGGTTTCCGGGTATTTTACCATCAGGCCGGTCAGGAAGTGAGTATTGATAACCGGCCGGCAGATCAACTCCTGAAGCCTAATGTTTCCTGGCAGGCAGCAAATGATAAATCCATCAGGTTTATCCTGAAAATCAAAAATGAAGCCCGGGTACCGGTTGTGTTGAACTTTAATGATGGGCAGGACTTTGACGTGGTTATCACCCGGAATGCTAAGCAGGTCTACCGCTGGTCTGATGGGAAGGCTTTTACGGCAGCTTTGCGGGATGTGGAATACCGGCCCGGAGAAGAAAAGCAATTCACTTGGGAATGGAAACCCGGTGAAGACGGCAAATACCTGCTGGAAATCTACTATTTGGGAATTGCGCGCAATAAACCTGTGCTGAAGCAGGAAATAGAAGTGAAATAACCAATGATTCCGCTAACCCAGTTTATTCCGTGTCAAGAGAAGTGTGATTTGCATCAATTCCAGGGGGATTAATTTTTGGTACAATTACTTTATCAACGAGGTGATTTTTTGAAAGGAGTGTAGAATATGAGTAGAGCGGTAATTGACCAGACAAAATGTGATCAATCCCTGAACTGTAAGGCTAAGCGGGAATGTACTGTAGAAGCTTTTGTGCGGGAGAACGACAAGTGGGTAATCGACGAGAATTGTATTGCTTGTGGCAACTGCCTGGAGGCCTGTTGTCAAAAGTGTATTGAAATAGTGTGACGTCAACACTGTCAACTGCTACCAATGAAGTCTTGGCAAAGATAGATAATGACCAGTGAAAAAAACCCCGATTTTCGGGGGCATTTTATTTGTCTAATTACACTTGCCTTATGCGTCCTTTTAATCAGGCAATAATGATGTATCAACCATTCTTGCCTGAGAGGAATGGCCCCATACAGGTATATTAACCCTCCCTCTTCCTTGTGGTTTTCCGGGGCAGAAGGGAGGGTTTACTGTTGACACGCGAGGCATTGCCCGGTATAATTTTCCTAACTACCTTTGTAGGGAGGGCGAGTTATGGAAGAATTAACAGAGAGTCTCCAAAACCTGGGCTATACCGCCTATGAAGCCGCTGTTTACCTGGCGTTACTTCAGGCCCATCCGGTTACAGGCTATGAGTTAAGCAAAAAATCCAGAGTACCCCAAGCCAAGATATACGAAACTCTACCCCGGCTGGTGGACAAAGGCTTAATTTTCTCCCTGGGCGGTGAGCCTGCCAAATACGCTCCTCTTCCGGTTCGACACCTGCTGGCTAAATTAAAGCTCACCTTCGAAGAAAACTTATCCCAGTTGGAAAAGCAATTAGCCGCATACTCCCACCGGCCGCCAGTTGCTTACATACAGAACCTGGTGGGAGCTAAACAAATTTTGGAGCGGGTTAAAGCAACTCTCAGCCTGGCTCAAGCCCGGGTACTCCTGCAAGCCCCCGGACAAGTTACCGAAAACTTAAAACCCTTAATCCGTAAACTACTGCAGCGACATATCCAGGTTTCTGTTTGCTCAGTCGATGGCTTAA
>JAJZTU010000062.1 GCA_021848765.1 Bacillota bacterium | reverse complement strand
CCGATCTAAAGATAGCACACGCCTTAGGAACTTCTGTGAGCTACATGCTAATGGAAGATGAGGCAATTGAAAAAGTCCTCTCCGTCCTCGGAGAGGATGTGCGTAAACTGCTGATAAATGAAAAGGTCGTTAATATCCTTCGCATGATTAGTAACATGAGTGAAGAAGAAATTATGTATGTCATGGGCATGGTACAGCTTTATAAGAAGAATCATCCTCAACCCAAGGAAGATCCGGAAAGGTAATCCGGAGTAATGTGAGTATAACCATCTTGAGAACCCTCCCGTATCCAAGGCATGTCTGTCCAGGACATGCCAATTTATTTTCACGGCAGGACAGGTATTTATGAAAGCACAATCTTAACAATGAATTAACATTCCGGTAACTTGACTTTAAAGAGTCCGGATTATAATTAACGTGGAAAAATTTTGACGATAATGGATGAAAAGACTAAGCAAGGGTTAAGTTAAATAAAGTTAAGAACAGTTTAACTACTTATTAACTGAAAAACACATTTTCCTTAACAATAAGCTAACAATTCGACAATATAATACATATTAGGGTCACGGTTTAATCATGATATTTCAAGATGAACAAAAATACCGGGGGTGATGGTAAATAAAATAGAATAGCTCTTAAGGAGTATATTTCTGAATCAGAGGAGGTAAGGTAGATGTTTAAGCTTAAGAAAATTGGATTAATAGTATTGGCACTTATTTTGACAATTGCCGTGGCAGGGTGTGCCGGCTCCAAAAAAGAGGAAAATAAAGCGGGAGAAGCCCCAAAAACTCAAGAAAACAAGTCCGGTTCCGTTACTGCCGTTGGTTCCACCGCTCTGCAACCTTTGGTTGAAGAGGCTGCTACCCAGTTTATGAGCAAAAATCCTAACGCCCAAATCGTTGTTCAGGGCGGCGGCAGCGGCACCGGTCTGACTCAGGTATCCCAGGGCGCTGCCGATATTGGTAACTCCGATGTGTTTGCGGAAGAGAAAAAAGGCATTGATGCCGGTCAGTTAAAGGACCATAAAGTTGCTGTTGTCGGTATGGCTGCTGTTGTTAATCCCAATGTAGGAGTTAAAGACCTTACTCAAAAACAATTAATTGATATCTTTACCGGCAAGATCACCAACTGGAAAGAAGTGGGTGGCGCCGATCAAAAAATTACCCTGGTCAATAGGCCCAAGGGTTCAGGTACCCGGGCCACTTTCAAAAAATACGCCCTGAATGGAGTGGAAGAAGCCAGCGGTATTGAAGAAGATTCTTCCGGTACTGTTAAGAAGATTATTAAAGAAACTCCCGGCGCTATCGGTTACCTGGCTTTAGCTTACCTGGATGAGTCTGTTTTGGCCCTCAAATTGGATGGTGTTGAACCAAAGAAAGAAAATATAGTTTCCGGCAAATACCCCGTATGGTCTTATGAGCATATGTATACCAAAGGGGAGCCTACCGGCCTGAAGAAAGAGTTTCTTGACTACATGCTTAGTTCCGAGGTGCAGGATACCATCGTTCCCAAATTGGGTTATATTCCTGCTACCGAAATGAAGGTTACCCGTAATCCTTAAGGCTAATTAATTACGAAATTAAATTTTTATGGGGACAGCCCCGCAGGGGCTGGCCCCCTTTGCCGTGTTTACGGGAGGAGTGGGCAAAATTGAAGTGGAAAAATGAAATCCTGGGGAAGTGGACTTCATTTCTGTGTGCCGGTCTGGTTATAGTGATAACTTTATCCATTGTCTCTTTTATTGGGATTAAAGGTTTATCGACCTTTATTAATACGGGAATAAGCCCTGTGGACGTTCTTTTTTCTACTGATTGGATTCCTGACCGGCCTGATGCCGAAGGTGGGCCTGCCCTGGGAATATTGCCGTTTTTTGTCGGTTCCATCGTTGTTTCGTTATTGGCCGTGTCATTGAGCGCCCCGTTAAGTATTATGGCGGCCTTTTTCATTAATGAAATTGCTCCTGCCTGGGGAAAGAAAATGCTGCAGCCGGCGATAGAATTATTAGCCGGAATTCCTTCGGTTGTTTACGGTTGGCTTGGTTTAAGCATACTCGTGCCTTTGATCCGGAATGCTTTCGGTGGCCTGGGTTTTAGCCTTTTAGCCGGGGCTTTGGTGCTCGCGGTAATGATAATGCCGACAATAGTAAGTGTTTCGGTTGACACCATCCGGGCCCTGCCCGGTTCATATAAAGAAGCGGCATTTGCTTTGGGCAGTACCAGGTGGCAGGCAATACGAACGGTTTTATTACCTGCGGCCTTGCCGGGAATTTTAACAGGTATTGTTTTGGGATTATCGAGAGCCTTTGGGGAAGCTTTGGCTGTGCAAATGGTCATAGGTAATGTGCGAGAAATTCCCAACTCACTTTTCAAACCGGCAACAACGTTAACCAGCGGGATCACCATGGATATGGGGTACACCGTTATGGGGTCGCTTTGGAACAATGCTCTTTGGACGATGGCCCTGCTTTTGCTGCTAATGTCCTTTGTTTTTATTATTTTAATTAGATTAATTGGAAAGAAAGGTCTGGCATGATGAAAGTACGTACTGCAGATAACGTGGCAACAGTGTTTTTTTGGCTGGCAGCTTTGACGATCATAGCTATACTGGCATCCTTGATCGGGTATGTCCTTTATCATGGGGCCAAGGAAATTGATTTGGATTTTCTCACCAAACCGGCTCAGAATTTACGGGCCGGTGGCGGGGTCGGTCCGCAATTATTTAACTCATTTTATATTCTGGTTCTATCTATGTCCGTTACCGTCCCTATTGGTTTGCTGGCAGGAATCTATCTGGCTGAATATGCTAAACGCGGTTTTGTGACAGGCATGGTTAGACTCTGTATTGAAGCTTTAACTTCTTTGCCGTCAATTGTAGTGGGTTTGTTTGGATTGCTGGTTTTTGTAAATTTTACCGGCTGGGGCTATTCTCTGATGTCCGGCGCCTTGGCGCTGACGGTAATTAACCTGCCCTTAATGGTAAGGATTTCCGAAGAGGCGGTACGCAGTGTACCCGGCGAATTAAAAGAAGGCAGTCTGGCTTTAGGAGCTACCCGTTGGCAGACAGTGATCAGGGTATTAATTCCTGTAGCCTTGCCTGCTTTGATTACCGGTGTTATTATCACCGCAGGCAGGGTTTTTGGTGAAGCGGCCGCCCTTTTGTATACGGCCGGGATCAGCAGCCCGCCTTTGAACTTCAGCAATTGGGATATTACCAGCCCGGCTTCGCCTTTAAATCCGTTTAGACCGGCAGCCACACTGGCGGTACATATCTGGAAGATTAATTCAGAAGCCCTGATTCCGGATGTGCGCAGGGTTGCCGATGGTTCGGCGGCAGTCTTAATTTTAGTGGTAATTACATTTAACATCCTGGCCCGCTGGGTTGGCAGGATAATTCACGGAAAGATGACAGCAAGCGGACGGTAATAGCGTATTCGCCAATTAGGAGGGTTAGAAAGCCTGAGAATTAAAAAATGAGAATTAAAAAAAGCTTGCAATTAGACCGGGCTTGTTCTAAAATAATAAATGAATTCGGCTGGTTAAGTGCAATGAAGCATTGCTAAGCTAAGGCGCTTTTCAAAAGATTGTTCTTTTGAAGTAGCGCTTTTTATATAGTTTGAATAGTTTTTATTTAGATTCGAAAGGAGCAGAAAAATGAACAGATGGATTAAGGTTTTAAGTTTGGTCATAGTAATAATGCTTGTTGCCGCACTGGGAGGGTGCACCCCTAAAACCGGCGAGACTCCGAAGTCAGCGGCAATAGGGAATCAAAATAAAACCATTACTGCTTCGGCTGCTATTAGTTTAAAAGACGCGCTGACTGAGCTTCAGGAAATGTATGCGAAAAAGAATCCGGAGTTAAAGGTGAATTTAAATTTTGGCTCTTCCGGCGCATTGCAGAAGCAGATTGAAGAAGGCGCCCCGGTGGATGTGTTCATTTCCGCCGGAAAAAAGCAGATAGACGAACTGGAGAATAAGGGGCTTTTGGTTACGGAGTCCCGGAAAAATCTTTTGGGGAATGAACTGGTTTTGGTAGTGGCGAAAGGAAAGGAGACGCTGATAAAAGGGTTTTCTGATCTATCCGGAGAAACGGTAGGGGAAATAAGTATAGGGGTCCCGGAAACAGTACCGGCCGGGAAGTACGCCCAGGAAGCATTGAACAAACTGGGCTTATGGGCTAAGCTCCAGGGGAAACTTGTGCCGGCTAAGGATGTGCGCCAGGTCCTCACCTATGTGGATACCGGAAATGTGGATGCAGGCCTGGTTTATGAGTCTGATGTCCGGGCGTTAAAAAACGGGGTGAAAGTAGCCACTGCCCCCGGGGATTCCCATAAGCCCATTGTGTATCCTATGGCCTTGTTGAAAAATAGCAAAGTTCCTGCGGAGGCCCGGGATTTCATGAATTTCCTGGCCGGGCCGGAGGCTGCCGGGGTGTTTACGAAACATGGATTTAAGCCCCTGTTGGGCAAATGAGCCAGCTGAAAGCTGCAATTGGGCGGGATCTAAGTTGGGTTGGCAGATTCTGACGGAAGGAGGGGGGAGAAGATGCTGGAACCGGTGATTTTATCATTGAAAGTTGCTGTCCTGGCGGTAATGATAGTTTTTGTGCTGGGCCTGTTGCTGGCCAGATTAATGGCCAGGCATGAGTTCCCGGGGCAGGATGTACTGGAAGCCCTGCTCACTCTTCCCCTGGTACTTCCCCCTTCTGTCGTCGGCTATGGGCTGCTTGTTCTCTTTGGTGTCCATGGGCCGCTGGGAAAGCTGGCAGAGACCCTCTTTGGGGCGCGGATAGTATTTACCTGGTGGGCGGCGGTGCTGGCTGCTACAGTGGTCTCCTTTCCCTTGATGTACCAGAGCGCCAAGGCAGCGATTTCCGGGGTGGATTTGAATCTGGAGCGGGCAGCGCGCACACTGGGGGCGGGGGAGTGGCGGATTTTTGCCACGGTTACTTTGCCTTTGGCCTGGCCGGGGATTGTGGCCGGGTTGGTGCTGGCCTTTGCCCGTGCCCTGGGTGAGTTTGGCGCTACCTTGATGATTGCGGGGAATATCCCGGGGCAGACTCAGACAATACCTCTGGCTATATATTTTGCCGTAGAGTCAGGAGATACGGCTACAGCCCAAACTCTCGGCGGGATAATGGCCATGTTTAGTTTTACGGTAATTTTTGGACTGAATTATTGGACCAAGTGGAGAAAACTGCGCCAGGAGGGGAGGGGCTAGGATTGCTGGAGGTGCGGATTACAAAAAAGCTGCCCCACTTTTCCCTGGAGGTGGACTTCAGCGCTGACCGGGAGATTTTGGTCCTGGTTGGGCCTTCAGGTGCGGGGAAGACCACTGTGCTGGATTGTATTGCCGGTTTAAGAAATCCCGACCGGGGGGAAATCCGGCTGGATGGGAGAAGGTTATTTTCTACAGAGGACAGGGTAAATGTGCCCACCCGGTTGAGACGAATCGGGTATGTGTTTCAGAATTACGCCCTGTTTCCCCATCTGACCGTTAAGGAGAATATTATGTATGGTATTCCCAAGGGCTGCAGGTGTTCCAGGGCGAACAGCGGGGCTGACGGTGGCGGGAAGAGTGAGGCGGAAGCCAGGAGCCTGGGGAAGTTTTCGGTGAAGGATATTTTAGATATGTTTAAGCTAACTCATCTACAGAGTGCGTACCCTGGGCGGCTTTCGGGGGGAGAAAAGCAGAGAACGGCCCTGGCCAGGGCCCTGATGGTAGAACCTGAGCTGCTGCTGCTGGATGAACCTTTGTCAGCTTTAGATAAAGATACCAGGGGTACTCTGCAACAGGAGTTAAAGGAGATTCACCGGCTGTGGAAAATTCCCTTTGTACTAATTACCCATGACCAGGAAGAGGCCAGACTCCTTGGAGACAGGATTATTGGCCTGAACCAGGGGAAACAACTATAGTCTTAGATATTGCCGCCCATGTCCCGTTCAGGAGTCCAGGGACCGGAATCCCTGGTGAGGCTGTAACTGCTGTCCATCTCATCCCGGATGACTTTTTCAATTTCTGAGCGGAGAATCTCCATGATTTGGTGTTCGATATAGGCAAGGTTGGGGTCAGCTTCCTCCCTGGGCCGGGAATAGGGGATCTGAAACTCCTTAAGGAATCTTCCCGGACGGGTGCCCATAACCAGGATACGGTCGGCCAAAAGTACGGCTTCCCGGATACTGTGAGTGACAAACAAGATGGTTTTTTTGGTTTTTAGCCAAATTTCCTGAAGTTCGGCGTGCATGAGGATGCGGGTTTGTTCATCCAAGGCTCCGAAGGGTTCGTCCATGAGCAGGATGCGCGGATTCATGGCCAGGGCCCTGGCAATGGCAACCCTCTGCCGCATGCCGCCGGAAAGCTCATGGGGATAGGAATGGGCAAACTTGGTGAGATGCACCAAAGCCAGGTATTCCAGGGCACGTTTCCGGGCTGCTTGTTTGCTCAGGCCATTGGTGGTAAGTCCAAAGCTAACATTGTCAATGACGGTCAGCCAGGGAAAAAGGGCGGCTTCCTGGAATACCACCACCCTGTCGGAACCGGGGCCGTTGATTGGGACTCCGTCCAGCAGGGCGCTGCCGGCGGAAGCGGTTTCCAGGCCGGCGACCACATTTAGCAGGGTGGACTTTCCACAGCCTGAAGGGCCAAGAAGACAAATAAAGTCTCCTTCCCGGACCTGCAAAGAGACCCTGTCCAGGACGGTGAGCGGGGGTCCGCCATGCTTATGAAAAGTTTTGGAGAGTTCTTGGATGTCTACCAGCATATGTTTGCCTCCTGGGTTATTAATACTACTATATAGATCGGAATTATATAAATACTAGTTTAATTATAGGGGGCCGATGAGAATGTGTCAATACATATTGGTTTACTGAGGATTAATTATCTCCATTTTATATTTGCTGTTTTTCGGCCTGGGGACAGTGAATTATTCCGGAAAGGATTTGCTAGGTGCATTTTAGCACCGCTGGTGCAGTTTTGCACCGCAACAACGGGGCCTAACCTGACCGGCGGGAATGCCGGTAGGAATGGCGCGGATATTTGGTAGAAGCGTTCGGGATGCTGGGCAGGATTCCTTTGGACCCGGTAGGCAACCTGGTATAAGAGGTAGCGGTGTTGCAATTGCGCACCGGTGGTTATCGGAGGAAAAAGTTTGCTGCCCGGCTCAAGCCAGGTTTTTCCTAGGCAAAAGTAGTGCTGTTCTTTACGGAACAGCACTTTTTGTTTTTTGGCATGTGAATTGCTTAAGTAATAGGGCATATACAGGGAGCTGTTACGCTAACCCATAGGAGGTGCGATTAAAAAAATGGATGCTAAGGAAAACGCAAAAATGCTGCGTAACTGGAAAGGTATGATTTTCATTTCTCACGACTTTTTTCACCGCTGGCGCCAGACGGTGGAGGAAACTGTAGGTCAGCAGGATGCCAGGAAATTGGTAGAACGTTTTTGGGAACTGGTGGGTCAGGGGACAGCAGAAGCTTACCTTAGCAAGAATAGGGACCCAGGTAACGTGGAGGACGTAGTGACAGCCCTGGCCAGGGCCAGTGAAGTGATGGGTGAGACGGTGCGGGTGGAAAAGGATGGGGAGGCAGTGCTGTTGATCCATGATGCTTGCCCCTGGATTGACTCCTTCCGGGATTATGGTGCACCGGGCCAGTGCCAGGCCGGTTGTGACCGCTGGTTTGGGGCAACTGCCGAGGGTATTTCTCCCGGGTTAAGAGTGGAGACAGCAGCTTGCCTGGCTGCTGGGGATAAGACTTGTACCAGGCGATTTACCCGCGTCCTGTAGATAAGTAAAACCGGAGGTGTCTGAAGTGAAAAAGCCAGGTGAAGAGAAATTTAGCAATTTGTTTCAACCCGGGAAGATCGGTAAATATACCACTAAAAACCGGGTAAAATATGGGGCCTGTTGTGTTTCCAACTACAATACCAGGGATGGTTTCATAACCGACCGGGAACTGGCCCGGACCAAGGTTATTGCCCAAACCGGCTGTGGGATTATCACCAACCAGGGAGCTTTTCCCGATCCCAAGGGCGAGGGTAAGGCCTATTTCCGTCAGACTGCCCTTTATGATGATAAGTTCATGGCCCAATTTGAGAAAATTGCCGGGTTTATCCATGATAACGGTGGGGTAGCCATCCAACAAATTCTCCACTGCGGCCGGTACGGCGGGATTGACTTAGGTTATTGCCTCCAGCCTTCGGTGGTCCCACAGACTTTGCCCCACTTCCGGCCTCCCCGGGAGATTACCAAGGAGGAAATTAAACAGACCGTTAAAGACCATGCCGATGCCTCCAAGCGGGCCATCAAGGCCGGGTTTGACGGGGTGGAGATCACCAGCTTTATGGGCTATCTCCTGGCCAACTTTAACTCCAAGTTCACCAACCGCCGGACTGACGAGTACGGGGGCTCTCTGGAAAACAGGGGCCGGTTCATGCGGGAACTGATTTATGGAATTAAAGAGGCTATTGGTGATGACCATCCCCTGGTAGCCCGCTTAAACGGGGCTGAGCTGATGGACCGCTGGGGTGGCAATGATGAGGATGAGTGTTTTGAACTGATGAAGATGGCCGGGGACTGCGGGATAGATATGATCAGTGTAACCGTGGGCTGGCAGGAGGCGCCGGTATCTTCCATCGCCCGGGATGTCCCACCCGGTCACTGGAACCGCTTGGCTGCCAGGGCTAAAAAACTGCTCCCTGATGTGCCTATAGCCTTCGGGGTGCGGCTGCCCGACCCGGAGATGGCCGATAAGTGCATTGGGAATGGAGAGTTTGACTTCTGGGAAGTATGCCGCCCCATGCTGGCCGATCCTCAACTGCTGCATAAGGCTGCCGAGGACCGCCTGGAGGATAAGAAACCTTGCCTGGGTTGTATGCTCTGCCTGTCCAGGTTGTTCAGGGATCTGCCTTACTTGTGTACCGCCAACCCCGCCTTGGGCCATGAGGTGGAGCCGGAATATCAGCTTACCCCTTCGGCAGTGAAAAAGAAGATTATGATTATCGGTGGCGGTCCTGCCGGGTTGGAGTGTGCTATTGCCGCCTCTCAGAGGGGCCATGAGGTAACCATCTATGATAAGAGCGATACCCTGGGTGGAAGCCTGCTGGGCTATGCCTCCCATGACCAGGCTAACCAGGAGGACCTGCTGAACTTGATTTCCTATTATAAAACTCAGGTGGAAAAACGGGGCATTGAGGTACAACTGAATACTGAGGTCAACCCTAAGCTCATGCGCAGCATACTCCACAAGTATGATGTGGCAATTGTTGCCGCAGGGGCCAGAATAGATATTGAGGAGATCCCGGCGACTGAGCAGGAAGGCTTGGTAATCAACGCCCTGGATGCCGTTAAGGGCAAAGTCAGGGTGGGCAAAAAGGTAATGGTTCTGGGCGGAGGTAAAATAGGCCTGACCATTGCTGAATTCCTCAGGAGCAAAGGTGCGGAAGTGACGATAGTGGAAGAGGCCAGGCGGATTGCCGAGGATGTAATACCCACCTGGAAATGGCGGCACAATGCCTGGGTTGAGGAAATGAAAATCGGGACGCTGACCGGCAGTAAGGTGAAGAAAATTGCCGATGGTGGTGTAACGGTAGTCAATGCCAAGGGTGAAGAGACCTTCGTGCCGGCAGATACGGTGATTGCAGCTTCACCCAGGAAGGCCAACCAGGAACTGTTCCAGGAGTTGGAGTTCATGGTAGATGAGCTGCATGTAGTTGGAGACGCCGTGGCTCCCCGGGGACTGTATCAGGCTATTCACGAGGGCTACCGGATGGGTGTCAGGATTTAGTAAAGGCGGTGGCGGATATGGCAACTGCGGTGAGGGAAGTATTCAGTGACTTAAGCACCTGGCAGGCAATGCTGGACCGGCAGCAGGAAGTATTCTCCGGTATGCTCCGGGGCGCCAGAATCGGGATTTTGCCCAAGGAGGAGTTTGATTCCCTGGAAGGAAAAATTCTGGCCTGGGAAGCACAGGAAGGCCGGATGTTAGCAGGTTACCGGCCCTTTACAGGCTTCCGCAATGCCGATGTTGACTTATTGTTTGTGGCTGACGATGAAGCCATGGTAACCCTTTACGAAAAAGCCGGGGACAATGCCTTCGGCCAGATGAAGGAATTAATTCGCCGGGGAACCATTCTCTTCTATGTGCTGAAGACTAAGCATGAGCTTCTGGACATGGGCTATGAAGAATTCCTGGATGCATTGGGTTTGGCCTTTTTGGGGGCCTGCCGCTAACCCGGGAGTTCCCCTGATAACTACGGGCGCCATTGATTAATGAAACGAGGTGGTAGCCATGATTTTCTACAATCCCAGCGGCGCTCCGGAGCTTGCCTGTAATTCCTGTGGCTGCCGGTGGTTTGACCGCATGACTGACAGTTGCTATGAGTGTGGCGCTGAGGTCTCGCCGGAGGACCTGGCGGAATACCAGGCAGCCCTGGATAAGTTCCAAGGAGAAAAGAGTGTTTCGATCTAGCGTATGCATGGCTTGTGTCAGTGCACAGTAAGCACGGCGCAAGCCAGCTTGCTTTAAATGCAGAACGGTTAGGGATGGTTTGCGACCGCTGGCGGCAATTAAGTTGTTCCACCGGACAATTCCTAATATTATTAAAGTGGGCCTTAGTGTTTTTCCTATTGTTGCCGGCTTTGTTTAGCACTTCTCAGGGTAAAAACCATGATAGGGAGGTGATTTCATGCGGGGCGCCAAGCAGAACAATGGTTGTTCAGAACATAAAGGGGACACTGTTAAGGATCATCAGGAGATATGCCTGGCCGCTCAGTTGCAAAAGGCTACGATGCTGAACCGGGAACTGGAGGCCATCATAGAATCCTCATTTGATGGTATTGGGATAATTGCCGGTGATGGTACTCTGCTGCGGGTTAATTCCAGCTATGAAAGGATTACCGGGCTCAGCAGGGAAGAGAATGGGGTAGGGCGCAATGTCTATGACCTGGAGAAGGAAGGCATTGTGTCTAATGCGGTGGGTCTCCTGGTTTTACAGCAGCGCAAGCCGGTGACTATCAAGCAGCGAATCAAGACCGGCAAAGAGATTTTGATAACCGGCAGTCCGGTATTTGATGAGAACGGGAATATTTTCCGGATTGTCTGCAACATCCGGGACATGACGGAACTAAATAACCTGAAAGCCCAGGTAGAAAAATCTATGAATATGAATGCCCGCTACGCTTCCGAACTGGAGAAACTGCGGGCCCTGCAGCTGAGCCATGATGAAGTGATCGTGCGCAGCCAGCGCATGAAAATGGTACTGGAGATGGCCAAAAGGGTAGCCCGGGTGAATTCTAACATTCTGATAACCGGGGAATCCGGTGTGGGCAAGGAGATTATTGCTAAAATCATCCACAAGGGCAGTGAGCGCAGTGGCGGGCCTTTTATGCAGATTAACTGCGGGGCCATTCCGGAAACGCTGCTGGAGTCAGAACTCTTTGGGTATGAGCAGGGCGCTTTTACCGGGGCTAGGACCGGCGGGAAGCCGGGGATATTTGAACTTTGCAATCACGGGACCCTGCTGCTGGATGAGATTGGCGAAATGCCCCTAGGTGTGCAGGTGAAGTTGTTGAGGGTGCTGCAGAGCCAGGAAATCTTCCGCATTGGGGGCAGTAAACCCAACAAGGTGGATGTGCGGATTGTAGCGGCGACCAACAAGAACCTGGAGGAAATGGTCAAAGAGAAAGCCTTCCGGGCTGACTTGTTTTACCGGCTTAATGTTGTGCCCATCACTGTCCCGCCTTTGCGGGAGCGTTTAGAGGATATCGTGCCTTTAGCGATTCATTTTTTGGAGACTTTCAATACCCGGTATACAACTAATAAGCGTTTTGAGCCTGAGGTTTTTCGCGCTTTGGAGGGTTATTCCTGGCCGGGGAATGTCCGGGAACTGGAAAACCTGATTGAGAGAGTAGTGGTTACCTGTGAAGAGCAGGTAATCGGGGTGAGTGATTTGCCTGATTTTCTGCACATTACCCCGGAGGAAAAGGTTTCGGTAAGGGTTAATGAGATGCTTACCCTGGACGAAGCGACGGAGCTTCTGGAGAGGGACTTGATAACCAGGGCTATGCAGTTGTATGGGAGTACCAGGAAAGCGGCGAAGGCCCTGGGGGTGACCCACCCGACGGTGATTCGCAAAGCCCAGAAGTATGGCCTGGGCATTCAGGAGTAGCAAGAGTTCAGTAACCCGTAGGAGGCAGCATATATTTTAGTCCCGGTCCTCTGAAAACTATTGGGGAGGGATAGCGCTTGTCAGGATTCAAAGTGGGTGACTCCGGTTTGTATCAATCCCTATGGGTTGACGGAGCGTTAGATAGCAGTTTAGGATGGGAAGCGGAGGACAAGGGATTTGGCAATGACTGCCTGGCGGTTTTGCAAATGGCCAAAGATTTTTTTCATGGGGATTTAGCCCTTTTTGCCCTCTGGGAGCATGCCGGGCAGGTAATAGTCCTGGATAATCAAGGCCGGGCCTGGTGTACTCAAAAAGGGTCGGAAATTGAGCATGAGTTGGGGAGTCTGCTGGGTCTTGCCGGCAATAACTGTCACTCAGTGAATCCGGAAACACCTTCATTTAAGCAACTGTTAGGGTACGGAGAGGAGATAGAATCTTGCCTGCTTAAGCAGGTCCCTGGCGAGGATGGAAAGCAAGGGCTGTTTTTGGTCGTTTCTAAGCAGAGAAACTTTTTTGCTCCCCGGGAGTATCAACTCCTGGGTATTTTTGCTGCTAATCTGGGTTTTGCCAGATGTAACCGGTTGCTTAGCACCCGGGCAGACCGCCTGAGCCAGGCCTTCGCAGCACTGGAGGACATCGGGACAGCCATTGCCCGGACCAATGATTTTGAGGAGGTCCTCGGGCTGGTGCTGCAAAAGCTGGAGCAGCTTACCGGCGCTGAGAGCGGCGGGGTTCTGCTCTATGATGGGGAAAAACAGGAACTGGTTTTACAGCGGCCTGCTTTTGGGGCCCAAAATGAAGATGCTGCCCTGTACCGGCTTTCGGTCCGCCAGGACAGGCCTTCAGAGGGACTGGCTGTGGAGGTTTTTTTGCGGCGCAAGCCTTATATCTGTAATGATGCTCCCGCAGACAAGAAATCCAATCAGCAGTATATCAAGCTTTTCGGAATCCGCAATTTTGTGACCATTCCCCTGGTGATGGAAAACAGGGGAATTGGGGTGCTGCACCTGGTTAATAAACGCCAGGGATATTTTACAGAACAGGATGTTCAACTGTTGAGCATTTTGGCCTCAGAGTTAGCCGTATTAATCGAAAATGCCCGGCTCATCAATCAGACCAAACAGCAGCATGACAGGCTTTCACGCTCAGTGTCCATTCACAAGGAGTTTACCCAGATGGTTCTGGAGGGCAGGGGGTTGAAAAGCATTGCCAGGACCTTGGCCCAGATTGTGGATTGTCAGGTTGAGGTGACTGA
>JAJZTU010000061.1 GCA_021848765.1 Bacillota bacterium | reverse complement strand
AACTCTTAACTAACTCTTCAGTCTGTCGGACAGATAAGCCCTTTTTCCTAATTACCTCCACTAATTGTAATTGTTTCTCTCTGCTCTTTATTCCTAGCAGCGGCCTAACATGCCCCGAAGTCATTTCCCCACTGGCTACCAATTGTTGAATGACCGGCGGCAAGTTTAACAATCTAAGGGAGTTAGCAATATAAGGGCGGCTTTTCCCCAATCTCTGGGCCAACTGTTCCTGAGTAAGCCGGAACTCGGTCACAAGCTTTTGAAAAGCCAAGGCCTCTTCAATAGGGTTGAGGTCTTCCCTTTGTAAATTTTCAATTAGGGCAACCTCATTAACATCACAATCCTGAAAATCCTTCACCACTGCGGGAATAAACTCTAAGCCAGCCTTCCTGGTGGCCCGCCAGCGTCTTTCCCCGGCAATTATTTCATACCCTTGATCAGTTTTTCTCAGCACAATAGGTTGAATAACCCCGTGCTCCTTAATAGATTGAGCTAATTCCTCCAGTTTTTCATCTGAAAAAAACCTCCGGGGTTGATCCTCTCTTGGCCTAATCTCTGCTATTGGAAGTTCCAATACTTTGGAGGTATTCTCTGATGTACTTTCCTGACTGGGCTTAACATCCGGAATTAATGCTTGTAAGCCCCTGCCCAGCCCCTTTTTACTCACTTGAAATCACTTCCTTCGCAAAGTCAGAATACATCTCTGCACCTTTAGACTTAGGATCGTATAAAATAATCGGCTGTCCATGGCTGGGAGCTTCGCTTAGACGCACATTTCTGGGAATGATAGTATGATACACCTTATCCCTGAAGTGATTCTTTACCTCATCTACCACCTGTATGGATAGGTTGGTCCGGGCATCGAACATAGTTAAAAGCACGCCCTCAATTTCCAAACGGGGGTTTAAATGTTTCTGAACTAAACCAATGGTGTTCATTAACTGCCCTAGTCCTTCAAGAGCATAGTATTCGCATTGGATGGGGATAATCAATGAGTCTGCAGCCGTCAATGCATTCAAGGTCAGAAGTCCCAAGGATGGCGGACAATCCATAATCACGAAATCATACTCTCCCGATACCTTCTCCAGAGCTTTCTGAAGTTTAGATTCGCGGGATATGACAGTAACTAATTCTATTTCTGCTCCTGCCAGCTGGATGGTAGCCGGAACTACATCCAATCCTTCGATCTCCGCAGGAAGCATAACACTTTTGACCGGCAGATCATTTATCAGCACATCATAGATACAGTGGTCCAACTTTTCCTTTTCTACACCTAAACCGCTGCTGGCATTACCCTGGGGATCAACGTCTACCAAAAGTACCTTTTTTCCAGTATCAGCCAAACAAGCACTCAGATTGACAGCAGTGGTAGTTTTAGCCACCCCGCCCTTTTGATTGGCAATAGCGATAACCTTTCCCATGTCTTCACCACCTTTCTAAAAAAGCATACTAGCTAAACTATTCAACATTTTCCGTCTGCTTCCTTCTGGAAACTTAAGTAAATCTGGTAATTTGGCGGAAAAAAAGTCCCACCATTTTTAAGGCGTCTAATTGGCTTTCAGTTTGTTAGGTGTTGACTTACGATAAATTACCTTGACCGAGTCGTTACTAAGGAATGTACGGGAAATTATGCTAGGAACATTTGTGCGCAATATTTTCTGATTCATCTACGCTAACCTGCTGTGACTGCTAAATCTGGCTCTATGTGAGCAAGGTCTTTTGATATATCAAAACAAGCAGGATAAGCGACACACTCAGGGTTGTATTCTGCATAGATTCTGTTTTCAAAAAACATTTTTTATAAATGTCTTTTCCGAACTATCAAAAAGACCTTTAACGCTTTTCTGTGAAAATTGCATCATACTCAATCTCTCCTTGTAAACTCATATTTCTATTATAGTACACAGGTTGTCCTATAAATCGGACTTTCTCTGAGATAATCATCACCTACGATACTTAACCAAATCATACAGCCTTTTGTTTTGATAAATTCGCTCCTTGCCGATTTTTTCAGAAGTCAAAAATCCTTCCTTTTCAAGAGCATTAAGGTAATTGACCGCTGTTTTCCTTGACACTGATAAGCCATTTTCAATATAAGCAATTTTTGTATAAAACTCATAAAATAATAAATCAATAAGCTCCTTAGAATATATCTTAGGAAGCTTCTCTTTAATTTCAGCACTCATAGTTTCAACTTCTGCATTGATTTTTTTGACAATCTGTAATGTTTCCTCTGCTGTTTCTTCAATTCCAGTTAGAATATAGATAATCCAATCCTCCCAGTTTTCTTCTGTTCTAACTTCCTGTAAAAGCTTATAATATGCAGATTTATTACGAATGATATAGCTGCTCAAATATAGGATTGGGCTGTCGAGCAACTCTTTTAACACCAGGTAAAGCACATTTATGATTCTGCCTGTCCTACCATTGCCGTCATAAAAAGGATGAATGCTCTCAAACTGATAATGGATAACGGCAAGCTTTATCAGCGGGTCAATATCGTCAAAGTCCTCGTTGATGTATTTTTCGAGATTGCTAAGAAGAGTTCTAATTTCATTTTCACCGGAGGGTGGAGTATAGACTGTTTCGCCAGTTCTTTCGTTCATCAAAACAGTGCCTGGCAACTTTCTAATACCAGCCCGATTTTTTTCTATTACACCCTGTATCTCAACAATCATATTTGTTGTAAGCATTTCACGAGCTTTAACCTGCTCATACCCAAACCACAAAGCAGTTCTATAACTAACCACTTCTTTTGCTGCAGAGCTCGCTCCACTTGCATCACTCATTGCCTTATATAAATCATCATGCGTTGTAATAATGTTTTCAATAGCTGAACTATCCTTTGCCTCGTTAATCATGACTGCATTTAGTAAAATGTGCTTATTAGGAATTGTATCAGCATAACCTTTCAGTTCAGCCAACGCTCTATTCGCTCTTGCTAATTGTTTTAACACCGTCTTTGTTTCTAAGTCCACATTGGGTGGCAGCATAGGTAATTTATACTCGCTCATTACACGCACCTCCATTATATAGGTATAATAACACTGTTTTTTACTTGCGTCAATATAATAGAGGTAAATAACACGATAAAACTACCTATATAAAATTAACATAGGTAGTTTTCTACACTTCTCTGCACGCATTTTAATATTTAAGCATTGAAATATACTTTGTATTGTGGTAAATTTGACTTTTTTTATTTCGTTTTAATAACCAATGCTACCAACGCGACCTATAAGCAAGAGGGGATGGGGTTCACTCACCGCCCAGCAGCGGCTTCTTATCCGGCAAGCCTGCCTTGCGGGGATATTTGCCCGGTGTTGGGTTTACTTTTTCCACCACTACCAGGCTGCGCCCATCACCTAACACCGGAAGGCTGTATTCCACAACATCCTTAACTTTACCGCCCAATTGCTCCACAGCATACAATCCCTCTTCCACCTCCGGACCGGCACTGCTTCCCTTAAGCGCTGCAAACAGCCCTCCCACTTTAACAAAAGGCAGGCAGTATTCAGCGAGAACCGCTAACCGGGCTACCGCTCTGGAAACCACTCTGTCATACTGTTCGCGATGTTTGCTCTGCTGACCTAATTCCTCGGCCCTGCCATGGATAGCAACCAACCCGTAAAGTTTTACTTCAAGGCTTACTTGTTGCAGGAATTTTACTCTTTTTTGCAAGGAATCCAGTAGAGTAACCTGCAGTTTTTCGTTATAGATCTTTAACGGGATTCCGGGAAAACCGGCTCCCGTCCCTACATCCAGTAGGTTCAGGTCTCCCTCGAAATCTACATATTTACTGCACAGCAGGGAATCCACAAAATGCTTAAGGGCAATTCCTTCAGGGTCGGTAATTGCAGTAAGATTAACCTTCTCATTCCACTCCACCAGGAGTTGACCATAGCGCTCGAAACCGGCCACCTGGTCTCCCGAAATACTCAGTCCTGCTGCCTGACACCCTTGAAGTAATACTTCACCCAGTTTATTCATACTGGTCCCCCTGTCTTTTCCCTACTCTGCGCCTTTGTTCAAGATAAACTAAGATAATAGAGATATCAGCAGGAGACACCCCGGAAATTCTGGAGGCCTGACCAATGGAATAAGGTCTAAGCTTGCTCAACTTTTGAATTGCTTCAGCAGATAATCCCTTGATATCTGCATAATCTAATTCTGCCGGTATTTTCCTGTGTTCCAGCTTATTAAACCTTTCCACCTGTTCTAACTGTTTCTCAATATATCCGGCATATTTAATTTGAATTTCAACCTGTTCGGCAACGCTGGATTCAACTTCGAGTGCGGCCGTGCTGCCTACGAATCTTTGCAGGTCCCGGTAATTTATTTCCGGCCGTTTAAGTAAATCTCCCAGACTAATCCCGGACCGGATGGGTGAACTGCCCAAATCATCCAGGATGCGCTGGACCCGGGCAGTAGGGGTAACCATAGTTTTAAACAGTCTTTCCTTTTCCACTGCAATACCGGCAACTTTCTTTTGGTAAACACTATATCTTTCCGCACTGACTAAACCGATTTGGGCGCCGATTTCCGTAAGTCTGAGATCAGCATTGTCCTGTCTCAGCAGTAAACGGTACTCCGCCCTGGAGGTCAACATCCGGTACGGTTCATTGGTACCTTTGGTGACCAAATCATCAACCAGGACCCCAATATAGGCATCAGACCGGGTCAAAATCAAAGGGTCACGGCCCTTGACCAATAAGGCGGCATTAATACCGGCCATCAAACCCTGAGCTGCCGCCTCCTCATACCCGGAACTACCGTTGATTTGCCCGGCGGTAAACAATCCGGCTACATTTTTAACTTCCAGGGAAAGCTTTAATTGAGTAGGGAGAACACAATCATACTCTATAGCATATCCGGCCCTCATCATTTCCACCTGCTCCAGGCCGGGAATGGTTCTCAACATCTCCAATTGAACTTCCTCAGGGAGGCTGGTGGAAAAACCCTGGACATACATCTCCTCAGTAGTCCAACCTTCAGGCTCGATAAAAATCTGGTGGCTTGGCTTATCCGCAAACCTTACCACTTTATCTTCAATGGACGGGCAATACCTGGGACCTGTTCCCTCAATCACTCCACTATACAAGGGAGACCTGTGCAGGTTGTCTCTAATCACCTGGTGAGTCCTCTCACCGGTATAAGTTAACCAGCACGGCAACTGCTTTCTGGTCACAGCCGGGGACATAAAAGAAAAATTACGCACTTCCTCATCACCGGGCTGGATGATCATTTTGCTGAAATCCACTGTCCGGCCGTCCACCCGGGGAGGAGTTCCTGTTTTAAACCTAGCCAATTCAATCCCCAATTCCTGAAGGCTGCCCGACAACCCAACCGCCGCAAACTGACCGTTAGGCCCTCCCTGATAAGCGACATCACCTATAATGATTCTGCCTTTTAAATAAGTGCCTGAAGTGATTACCACCGCCTGGGCCAAAAATTTGGCGCCGGTATTGGTCACCACTCCGGTTACCCGGTTACCGTCTATAACCAGTCTTTCCACAAGTGCCTGTTTCACATCCAGGTTAGCTTGATTTTCCAGAGTCCTGATCATCTCCTGCTGATACCACTTCTTATCAGCTTGAGCCCTTAAAGCATGAACTGCCGGGCCTTTTCCCGTATTCAACATCCGCATTTGAACCGCCGTTTTATCAGTGTTCAGGCCCATTTCTCCACCCAGGGCGTCAATTTCCTTCACCAGATGGCCTTTGGCCGGTCCACCCACAGCAGGATTACAAGGCATTAAAGCCACATTATCCAAATTCAAAGTCAGCACCAGAGTCCTGCAGCCCATGCGGGCTGCCGCCAGAGCAGCTTCACACCCGGCATGGCCGGCGCCGATGACGATTACTTCATATTTTCCAGCCAAATATTCGATCATTCTGCCTCACCATCACTTACCCAGACAAAACTGGGCAAAAATTTCGTTGATAATGTCCTCTCCTATGCTCTCTCCGGTTATCTCTCCCAGAGACTCCAAAGCTCCCTTTAAATCAATAGCCATACAATCAGTAGGCATTCCCATTTCCAAGCTCTGCAGCACTCCTGCAAGTTGACCTGCTGCCTTTTCCAGTGCCTGCTTATGCCTGAGATTGGATACCACTACTCTGTCTCCGGGACTGACCTTACCCTCTAACACCATAGCGGCAATCTTTTCTTCCAACAACTGAATACCTACCTTTTCCTTAACCGAAACCTCCACAGAGGAAAACTGTCTAAACGCAGGCGGAAGGTCATCCTTGTCCAGCTTATCCCCCACATCGATCTTATTAATTACCACTAAACAGCGCTGACCCTGTACCAGCCGGGCAATCTCCAAATCTTCTGCCTCGATGCCTGTGCCGGCGTCCAGAACCAGAAGCACCAAGTCGGCAAGCCCAAACCATTCTTTGGACCTTTCCACTCCCAACTTTTCCACAACATCTTCAGTTTCCCGAATCCCGGCTGTATCCACCAGCCGCACAGGAATCCCTTGGAGATTCAGTACTTCCTCAATCACATCCCTGGTGGTCCCGGGAATATCTGTCACAATTGCTCGTTTTTCTCTTAACAAAGCATTTAATAAAGAAGACTTTCCAACATTAGGCTTGCCCACAATGACCGTACTTAAACCATCCCGGTAGATCCGCCCTGTTTCAGCGCTTTCCACCAAATGTTTAAGCCTTTGGGCGACCTCCTTTGTCCGTTCCCTGATTTGATCCCTGGAGAGCTCTTCAATATCATCCTCGGGAAAATCAATCCCAGCCTCGATAAAGGCCAATACTTCCAATAATACTCTCCTGATTTCTACCAACTCACCGGAGAGGCCACCTTCCAGCTGCTTCAAAGCCACCTTTAAGCCCATGTCAGTCTGGGACCTGATTACATCAATAATTGATTCGGCCTGGGCCAGGTCAATCCTCCCGTTTAAAAAAGCCCTTTTCGAAAATTCACCAGGGTCTGCCAACCTGGCGCCTGTCCGCAGAACTTGTTCCAGCACTTTACGCAGGGGGACGATTCCCCCGTGACAGTTGATTTCCACCACATCTTCCCCGGTAAAGCTCCGTGGCCCTAACATTATCGAAACAATAACCTCGTCAAGCCGGTTTCCTGATTGATTGTCCATGATGTAGCCATAGGCCATCCGGTAAGTGCCAAGATCCTTCAGTGATTTTCCGGATGGTGAGTGAAAAATCTTCTCCACCACATCCACAGAAACTTTTCCGCTCACCCGCACTATTCCGATTCCCCCTTCACCAGGGGCTGTAGCAATGGCTGCTATCACATCATCCATTTTTTCTCACCTCAAACTATTAGCAAACCCAGTAACCTCTACTAAAGGTTTACTGGGTTTTTACTTTCCAATCTATATTAGCTGATTACTTTTTAGGTGCGATGACAATCTTTCTAAACGGTTCCTCACCCTGGCTGGTGGTATACACAAAGCGGTTATTCTGCAACGTAGTGTGAATGACCCGCCTTTCATGAGGATTCATCGGTTCGAGCACTACTTCCTGGCCTCTTCGTCTTACTTTATCAGCCAGTTTCATGGCTAGCTTCTGAAGGGTTTGTTCCCGGCGCCTGCGGTAACCCTCGACGTCCAGGACCATCCGGACCCTGCTTTCCTCCTTGCGGTTAGCCACCAGGTTCACCAAATACTGTAAGGCGTCTAAAGTATCCCCTCTTCGTCCGATTAGAATACCTAAGTCATCACCGGTAAAATTTATTTTTACTACATCATCGCTGTTTTCCACTTCAAGCTTTACTGCAATTCCCATGGAATCCGCAATTTCCTGCAAAAATGAACACGCCCGGTCCACAGGAGTCGCTTTAACCGTTACTTTAACCTTAGCTAACTTAGCCCCAATAATTCCGAACAAACCCTTACTGGGTTCCTCCAATACTGCAAATTCCACCTGGGAGCGTTCCACACCTAATTCAGCAAGCGCTGAATTAACGGCATCCTCAATGGTCCTTCCGCTTTTTTCGCACACTTTCATCTTTCTTTCCATCCTCCTTAAGGGCTACAGGTTGCTTGTTGATAAAGTACTGCTGGACAGTTCCTACCACACTGAATACCACCCAGTACAAAGCCAAACCTGCGGGCACGGTACTGGCAAACCAACCAAACATCACCGGCATTACATAAAGCATACTTCTCTGGGTAGGGTCTTGAGGATTGGTGGTACTCAATTTTTGTTGGGTAAAGGTAGCAGCAGCAGCCAAAATAGGCAGAACATAATAGGGGTCTTTATGGCTTAGAGTTTGGATCCAAAGAAACTGAGCACTTTCCAGATTAATGTACTTAAAATTCCTCAGTGCATTAAACAAGGCAATGAAGATAGGCATCTGAAGCAGGATGGGAAGACATCCCGCCAGAGGGTTAGCCCCGTTCTCCTTATATAATTCCATAATCAGCTGTTGGGCTTTTTGCGGATCTTTACTATATTTGTCCTGAATTTCCTTGACTTTTGGCTGTAAAAGCTGAGTCATTTTCAAGGAACGCATTTGTTTCAAAGTTAAGGGATACAAGATAGTCTTTATTGCGATTGTAAAGAGAATTATGGCAAGCCCATAGCTCGGCACTCCAATGGACTGGGTCAGTCCGTAAAAGAAATTAATGAGCCAGGTCATGCCTTCCACCAGTTTTGCAAACAAACGATTTCCCTCCTTGCGGCATCAGTCTGCCCTCATACAGGATCATATCCCCCAGGATGCAAGGGATGGCATTTGGCAATCCTTATTAACGCCTTAAAACTTCCTTTGGCCAGTCCGTGCTTGTACAGGCTTTGTACAGCATATTCCGAACATGTAGGATAAAAACGGCACACTCTGGGGGTCAAGGGAGAGATAAATCTCTGATATAGTCTAATCACGAAAACCAGCGCTTTAACCATAGTATTAGCTTTCCTTCTTAAACAGTTTTGCTCTCTTGGCCAGTCCAAAAATACTGCGCTTTAAAGTAGCAAAATCTACCTCCACCACAGGAGCACGGGCAATTATAATGATCTCTACCCCAGGCAAAAACTTATCTTGATTTAACCGGCAGATTTCCTTCAGCTTCCTGCGTACTGCATTTCTAACTACAGCTTTGCCAATCTTCTTACTGACAGAAAAACCAAACTTAACTCCGGGTGCATCTTCTTTTCTCAGTATGTACATGACCAGATACCGGTCAGCTACGGATCTTCCGGCATTAAAAACCTTTTTAAACTCACGATTTTTTTTCAGGGTAAACAAACGCATAGTTCAACCCCCGACCGGCCCGCCAAATTAACATTATATTTTTTACCCTGGCAAGCCGGTCTATTCTTAAGCTATGAAAAAAATATCAAAATAAAGAAAACTTGGCTTGCACCAAGCGCTAGCGAAGGCGGAAACCTTAGTTGCACTTATACTTCATACCACTAAGAGTTTTATAAGTTCCTGAAGTACAAGTTGAAAGGCCACATTACGCGGCCTTAAGCAGACAGTTTCTTACGACCTCTGAGCCGGCGTCTTTTCAAAACATTACGCCCTGCTTTAGTAGCCATTCTCTGCAAGAAACCGTGCACCTTTTTATGTTTACGGTTTTTCGGTTGATAGGTACGCTTCATAGTTACACCTCCTTATCTTAAGAAAAACAGACAAATCTCTTTATGCTCTTCCGCCTATACAAAATTACCATAGGCATACATATCTGCATTATAGACTAACACTAGTGGATAGTCAAGGAGAAACTGGATTCAGGCTTGTGGATAATCATTGGACAAAATGTGCCTATTTCTACACTATCTGTTGATAACTTGTGTATAAGCACCTAAATTTCCGGTTGCCATTCCTGTGGAAATTTGATATCATGAATTTGCTAATCTTCCCGCCAGCCTTTAGTTTAATATATTCCTTATTATATCCACAATTGTGGATATCTTTGTTCATAACCTGTTATTTTCTAAACAATTCCTCGCACCTCATTCTGGGGATATTTTTCTGTTTTGAGGAGGACTATTGATGAGTGACATCAAAACAACCTGGAATCAAGCCTTAGCCATCATTGAAAAAGAACTCAGTAAGCCTTCATTCGAAACCTGGCTAAAGCCTGCCAAAGCTCTGGACTTTAAGAACAATATTTTTCAGATCGCTGTACCCAACGATTTCGCCAGAGATTGGCTAGAATCCAGATACTGTAACCTCATCAAAGATACCCTCAGGACAGTCCTCAATCAACCTGTAGAAGTAAAATTTATCATACCCTTAACTGCACAGTCCAACCCGGCACCGGTTACCAATCCGGAAAAAACAGCCGCCCTGGCAGCAGATGAGAGTGTGTCTACATATCTCAACCCAAAATATACATTTGACACCTTTGTAGTGGGCAACAGCAACCGGTTTGCCCATGCTGCGTCTTTGGCAGTGGCAGAGGCCCCGGCCAAAGCCTACAACCCGCTTTTTATCTATGGTGGGGTAGGTTTAGGCAAAACTCACCTCATGCACGCAATTGGACACTATGTATTGGAGCAGAACCCCATTGCTAAAGTAGTCTATGTTTCTTCCGAAAAATTCACCAATGAGCTGATTAACTCCATCAGGGATGACAAAGCTGAGGAATTCAGGACGCGCTACCGTTACATGGATATTTTGCTCATCGATGACATCCAGTTCCTGGCCGGCAAAGAGCGTACCCAGGAGGAGTTCTTCCATACCTTTAATGCACTTCATGAAGCCAACAAACAAATTATCATATCCAGTGACCGTCCCCCTAAGGAAATTCCCACTTTGGAGGACCGCTTGCGTTCACGTTTTGAATGGGGCCTAATCACTGATATTCAGCCTCCGGACCTGGAGACCAGGATTGCTATTCTCCGTAAAAAAGCCCAACTCGAGAACATGCGACTGCCTGATGATGATGTCATGACCTTTATTGCCAACAAGATCCAGGCTAACATCAGAGAGTTGGAAGGCGCTCTTACCCGGGTAATGGCCTTCTCTTCCTTCGGTGACAGGGAAATGACCCCTGATTTGGCTGCGGAAGTCCTAAAGGATATTCTTCCGGCCAACAGGCCTAAACAGATCTCAATTGAGATGATTCAACAGGTTGTAGCAGAATATTATAACCTCAAGCTGGAGGACTTTAAGGCTAAAAAGCGGACCCGGACAGTGGCCTTTCCCCGGCAGATTGCCATGTACCTCGCCCGGGAAATGACTGACCATTCCCTCCCTAAAATCGGAGAGGAGTTTGGGGGAAGGGATCATACCACTGTCATTCACGCCTATGAGAAGATTCAGCAAGACCTGAAAACAGACCCTCAATTTTTAATAATTCTGGATGAACTTCGCTGCAAAATCAGAAACTTATAGATATCTATTGATAATAAATGCCCTTTCTAAAAATTGGGGACAATAATCTGGATAAGCAGTGGATTAATTGGGGATTAATTTTGCTATCCACAGCCTTGTGAGTTTACCTCCCAAAATTGTGCAGTTATTAACATCTTTTTAACAGGCAATTTTGCCTTGGTAGCCTTATCTTTAGCCATTATCCCCAGAATCCACACTACCTACTACTATGATTACTAAGCTTATTTAAATAATAATGATGGGCTAACCGTCCCTTGAGTTGTGGATATCTGAACATTGAGGAGGTACTTAATGAAACTCTACGCTTCCCGGGAAAACCTTCTTCACGGAGTAAACATAGTACAACGGGCCGTAGCTACCAAAAATCCTTTGCCCATTCTGTCCGGTATGCTCATAACTGCTGAAGATAATACCCTGAAATTTACAGCCACTGACCTGGAAATGGGTATCGAATGCACAGTGCCGGTTACAGTTGTTGAACAAGGTTCTGTAGTAGTTTCGGCCAGATATTTTTCCGAGGTGGTCAGGCGCCTTCCTGATATTCGGATTGAGTTAGAGGTCAACCCAAACAATCACTCCACCAACATCCGTTACGGGCAATCCGAGATATCCATTCACGGCATGTCACCTGAGGATTTCCCCATTCTTCCTCAATTGGACAGAGAGAAGTCCGTAACTATTAATGGCAGCTTGTTCCGCAATATGATTAAACAGGTAGCCTTTGCTGCTTCGTCAGACAACAGCAGGCCTATTTTTACCGGAGTTCTCCTGGAAATTAACGGGGAACAGTTAAAACTGGTGGCTACAGATACCCACAGATTGGCTTTCCGAAGCGGGAAAATTGCTTCTTCCCAGAATTTGGACAATCTTTCGGTGATTATTCCGGGGAAAACTATCAGTGAAATCAGCAAAATAACCGGTGAGGACAGTCAGGTCCAACTTACCTTTACCGAAAACCAGGTGCTCTTCGAAATAGACAATATCTGTTTGATTTCCCGCCTTATTAACGGGCAGTTCCCTAACTACAATCAAGTAGTTCCCCAGGGGTATAAATCCAGAATCCGCGTCAAAAGCAAAGACTTTTTGGAATCAATGGAAAGGGCTTCCCTGATGACCAAAGAAGGATCCAGTGTAGTCAAAATATCAATCGAAGAGCTGTCCATGAATATAACCTCGAATTCTCCGGATATTGGGCGTATTTATGAGCAGGTTCAAATTTACCTGGAAGGTGAAGAAACCAGTATCTCTTTCAATTCCCGTTATCTCCTGGATGTACTTAAAGTTGCCGACGATGAGGAAGTATATCTGGAACTTACAGATTCCTTAAGCCCGGGTATAGTTAAGCCGGTAGGAAACGAAAACTATCTTTATCTGATTTTACCCATCCGCACCCTATAGCAGGAGGGATACCTTTTGGAAAAGGTCACTATTCAAACAACTACCATCAGGTTGGACCAGTTTCTTAAATGGGCCAATCTGGCCGGCTCCGGCGGGGAAGCCAAGCAGATGATTACTGAAGGAATGGTTCATGTTAATGGTGAACCGGAAACCAGAAGGGGCAAAACTTTGGCCATTGGGGATATTGTAGAGCTTCACGGCAAAAAATATCGGGTTACGGCAGGCGAGTAGGAGTTGTTAAGGTGTTTCTCCAGGAAATAGGCCTAACCAATTTTCGGAATTATGATCAAATTAATACTCAAGTAGGTCCCTACCTGAATATTATTGTTGGTGACAATGCCCAGGGCAAGACTAATCTCCTGGAAGCTATTTATTTAGCTGCCGTAGGCAAATCCCACCGTACCAACAGGGACCAGGAACTGGTCCGCTGGTCGGCGGAATTTTTTCGCATCCACCTCGCCATCAACAAAGGAAATTCTTTGTTGAAATTAGAAATCACCTATAACCTGGAAAAACGTAAGCAGTACAAGCTAAACGGTGTGAGCAAAACCAAATTGGTGGATATCCTGGGTAACTTTAACGCCGTACTTTTCGCTCCCGAGCACCTAATGCTGGTGAAGGGAAGCCCTCATGAGCGCAGGCGTTTTCTGAACTCAGAAATTTCCCAGACCAGTCCTGTTTATTTTCACAACTTACAGCAATACTTAAGAGTATTACAGCAGCGCAACAACTTTTTAAAATCCCTGAAGGGTAACCAGGCAAGGCCTGA
>JAJZTU010000060.1 GCA_021848765.1 Bacillota bacterium | reverse complement strand
CACCGTTTCCAGGATTATAAACGGCAAACTGGACGGAGCTGGCGAAGAAACCAGGGAAAGGGTACTCCGGGCCATGCGGGAGCTGGGTTATGAACCTAATTACATTGCCCGCAGCATGATTACCAAACGTACCGGAACCATGGGCCTGATCATCCCGGACATCGCCAACCCCTTTTTTCCGGAGATGGCTCGCGGGGTAGAGGATACTGCCAATGTTACCGGTATGAGTGTTTTCCTTTGTAATACCGATGGGAACCTGGAGAAAGAAAGAAGGGCTGTTACCTTTTTATCCCAGCGTTCGGTAGACGGTTTTATCGCCACAACCCCTAACAGAGAGGAAGACAACAGTGTCTTTGAAAAATTATACCGGAAGGGCATTCCGGTAGTCTTCGTGGAACGGTATACCGAAGGGCCGTCGGAGATACCCGGCGTGTATTTTGAAAATGAAGAGGGAGCGCGCTTGGCGGCACGCCACTTAATAGAGTCCGGACACCGGCAGATTGCTTGTTTAACCGGACCGCTAAGTACAACTAACGCCCGGCAGAGATTAAAGGGGTTCCTCGCCGAGTGTGCCAAAGCCGGGTTTGAGCCGCCCCAGGAATGGATATTAACAGGGGATTACAAGATTGAGGGAGGATATCAAGCTGCCAAAAAGCTGTTGGATGCCCACCGGGGGAAGTTCACTGCCATCTTTGCCTGCAACGACCTGATGGCCATCGGGGCACTGCGCGCGGCCAAGGAAGCCGGGGTTAAAGTGCCGCAGGATTTAGCTTTGGTAGGTTTTGACGATATTACCCTGGCCGGTATGGTGCAACCTGCCCTGACCAGCGTCGAAATCCCCGGGTATGCTTTAGGGGCTAAAGCAGCGGAAATGCTTATTGCCCTTATCCAGGGGCAGCAGTTGCCGCCAAACAGCCACTTTTTTGCGCCCAAGCTAGTGGTTAGAGAGTCCAGTCTCAGAAAGGGCGGATGATAGGTATGGCGGAATTCTTAAAAGTGGATGGAGTTTCCAAAAGCTTTTATGGCAATCCGGTTCTGCACGATGTGAGTTTTACGCTGGACCCAGGGGAAGTATTGGCCATCGTAGGTGAAAACGGCGCCGGTAAATCCACCTTAATGAAGATTCTGGCCGGGGTTTATCAACCGGATGCAGGAAGTATCCTCATGGACGGGCAGCGGTGCCACTTTAGCAATACCCGGGACGCACGCAACGCAGGAGTGGGAATCATCTACCAGGAATTCAGTCTGATTCCCCAGTTGAGTGTTGCCGAAAATATTTATCTTGGTCAGGAACCTAACCGGTTGGGCTGGGTGAACTGGAACGCCATGTACAAAGGCGCTTCCGAAGTGATGAGCCGGATGGGGTTAGCCATGGATCCCCGTAAAGCCTGCCAGGAACTCACGGTAGGGGAACAGCAAATGGTAGAGATTGCCCGGGCAGCATCCGCGTCAGCGAGAATCATGATCATGGATGAGCCTACAGCGGCGTTAAACGACAAGGAAACCCGGGCTTTGTTTGAACTGATCCGGAGAATGAAATCCCAGGGGATGGGCATATTGTACATTTCCCACCGGTTGGATGAGATATTTCAGATAGCTGATCGCATTATGGTCATCCGGGATGGCCGGATGATCATTACCAGGCCTGCCGTGGAGCTTTCCCGTGATGAAATCATCAGCTATATGGTCGGTCGTGAGATTAGTGATATGTACCCCCGGGAAAACCATAGCACGGACAAGGTCTTGCTGCGAGTGGAACACCTGACGGTACCGGGGCTTCTGGAGGACATCAGCTTTGCGCTGCATGCCGGGGAAGTTCTGGGCATAGCCGGACTTATGGGCTGCGGGAAGAAAGAATTAGCTGATACCCTCTTTGGACGCCATGCTTACAGGGGAACGGTTTATGTAGCGGACGAACCTGTAAAGCTAAGCAACCCGGTTGCGGCTATAGAGGGGGGTATTGGTTTAGTGCCGGAGGATCGGAAAGCGGAAGGGCTGGTCACAGGGCTTTCCACCCGTGAAAACGTGTCCCTGCCCAACATGGACCGGGTGATACAGTTGGGATTGGTTTCCCGCCGCGCTGAAAATGACCTGGCAAACAGCGTGGTGGACCTGCTCCGGGTGCGTGTCCTGGATCAGGAAGCGCCGGTTCGTTACCTGAGTGGCGGGAACCAACAGAAGCTGGTGCTTGGCAAGTGGGTGAAGCGGGGTTCGCCGATACTTGTTTTGAGTGAGCCTACACGGGGTATAGATGTGGGGGCCAGAACTGAAATTTACCGGCTGTTAAATGACTTGACGGCATCCGGCAAGGGTGTGCTCCTAATCTCGTCAGATCTTCCGGAAGTGTTGGGAATGAGCGACCGGGTCCTGGTCATGCGGGACGGTAGGGTGGTAACCGAGCTGCAGGCTGGTGAAGCCGGTCAGGAAAAAGTCATGCAGTATGCCATCGGGGGGAATGAAAAGTGCTTACTGTCAAGCAGGTTTTGCGCCAGTACCGGATCTTATTGGTTTTGCTTTTGGAGATCCTGATAGTTTCCTTGATTTCCGATGCCTTCTTTACGATGACTAATCTGATGACTGTGGTCCGGCAGGTCTCCATGACCGCTATCATTGCCGCCGGGATGACTGTGGTGATTATCACTGCAGGTATCGACCTTTCTGTTGGTTCCATCGTGGCCCTGGCCGGGGCGGTGGGAGCCGGTTTCATGGTCAGCACAGATTCGGTGGCGGTGGGTATTCTGGTTACCCTGGCGGTGGGGGCCAGCATCGGCTTAATTAACGGAGTTTTAATTACCACCCAGGCTTTGCCTCCCTTCATTGTTACCCTTGCCACCATGGTGGGTGCACGGGGCTTGACTCTGGTGTACACCCAGGGAAACCCTGTTATAGCAAGGGTGGAAGAATTCCGGACCATCGGCGGGGGTAGCCTGTTGGGCATTCCCGTGCCCATCCTGATCATGATTGGCGTGTTCATCCTGGTGCATATTTTCTTAAGCCGTACACGCTTTGGCCGGTATGTTTACGCCATTGGCGGAAGCGAAGAGGCGGCCAGGCTTTCGGGAGTCCCTTGTGAACGGGTCAAGGTATTGGTTTACACTATCAGTGGATTGTTGGCCGGTCTGGCGGGTTTGGTGCTCACCAGTCGCCTGGCATCGGCCCAGCCCACCGCCGGAAGCGGGTGGGAGCTTGACGCCATTGCAGCAGTTATCCTTGGAGGAACAAGTTTGATGGGGGGAAGTGGCGGAGTGCTGGGCACCCTCATCGGAGCCCTTATCCTGGGTATAATCTCCAATGCATTAAATCTGATGAACGTTTCTCCTTTCTATCAGGATGTGGTGAAAGCCCTTATTATCATCGTTGCTGTGGTCACTGACAGCCGTTTATCTAAAATGGCTGCCCAGCGGGCCATGCGCCGGCAGTGATGATATAGGCTTTACTTAAAGAGGTGAAAAGGGGGTGCATTTCGGAATCGGAGAGTGTGCGTTTTCCCAAGTGTGATTTCAGGTTACACCGGAACATTTGAACAAAGGAGGTTCAACCATGGGTAAATTAAGAAAGAAATCATTGTTTCTGGCCATGGCTCTGGTGTTAGCGACCACCTTCCTGGCAGGCTGTGGCTCAAAAGATCAGGGCACGCCCCAGCAAAATGCCGGCGGTGCGGCTGACAAAAAGCTTAAAGTAGCCTTTTCCATCAGTACCCTGAATAATCCGTATTTCGTAACTGTCAAAGAGGGAGCCGAGGCCGGGGCCAAGGAAGTTGGTTATGACCTGGTTCTTGCTGATGCTCAGAATGATTCAAACAAGCAAATCAGTGATGTTGAAAACTTTATTTCCCAGAAGACAGATCTGATTATTATTAACCCGGTAGACAGCGATGCAGTTGTTCCGGCTATTCAGGAGGCCAACAAGGCCGGCATTCCGGTGGTTACCTGGAACCGGAAAGCTAATGGCGGTGAAGTAGCTGCCCACATTTCCTTTGATGAAATTAAAACCGGGACCATGTTAGGGGAGTATTTGGCAAAGGCTTTAAACGGTAAGGGTAAAGTAGCCGAACTCCAGGGTGTCATGGGTACCGATGTGGCCCAGGATCGCAGCAAGGGATTTAGTGAAGTACTTAAAAACTATCCCGAGCTAAAACTTGTTGCCCAGCTCTCGGCTAATTTTGACCGGGCTCAGGGGATGAAGGTTATGGAGGACATCCTTCAGGCTAACCCTGATATAGACGCTGTTTATGCAGCCAATGACGAAATGGCCTTAGGCGCCATCTCTGCCATTGAGGCTGCCGGGAAGTTAAGCAAAATTAAAGTATTGGGAGTTGACGCCACTGAAGAAGGACTCAAAGCGTTGAAGGAAGGAAAAATCCTGGCTGATGTCTCCTTGCCGCCGTATTTCTTTGGCAAAAAGGCTTTAGAGGTAGCTAAGCAGGTAATGGATGGAACCCTTAAGGAGAAGGTCATTATCGTTCCTTCCACGCTGGTTACCAAAGAAAACGTAGACACTATCAAGGTTCGCGATTAACCGTAACAGTTGTTGAGACAATCTATTTTTCCGTATCCGCCGGGGATCGTTCCTCCCCGGCGTCAACGGTGACAGGAGGCGTGGCCATGACTAAATTAACTTCCCGGGAACGTGTTCTTATGGCCCTGAAGCATCAGGAGCCGGACCGTGTCCCCATTGATTTCGGGGCCACACGTTCCACCGGCATAAATGCAGTAGCGTACAATGACCTTAAGAAATATTTGGGTTTAAATCCTGAATCTACATTGCTCTATGATGTAAAACAGCTTCTTGCCTTACCTGAGCAGGAGCTCCTGGATTGGTCGGGAACAGATGTGATCGGCCTCCCCCGGCTTGCGCCTTCCATGGGACTAAAGGTCGATCGCTGGAAACCCGGCACCCTGCCGGACGGTTCACCATGCCTGCTACCTGAGGATTTCAATCCGGTAACCTTGGATGATGGCTGTGAAGCAGTGATTCACAACGGGCAGGTTGTGGCCAAGCGGCCTGGTGGCGGACTGTATTTTGACGAAGTCTATGCTCCCCTGGGAGACGCTATTGATGAGGCCGATTTGGACCGGGCGGGTTATCCGGCTGTTTCTGACGCAGAACTAAAATACTTAGCTGACCGGGCCCGGGACTTGTACGAAAACACAGAATATGCCATTGTGGGCCATACCGGTATCAGTATTTTTGAAAAAGGGATCAAAGATTTCGGGTATGAAGAGTGGTTAGTCAAAATCATGACGGAACAGGACCTGGTACGTAGCTACCTGGAACGGCTTACCGAGGCTTATCTGAGTATGATGGACCGTTACCTGGATGCCGTTGGCCGGTACGTGCAGGTAATCCAGGCCAATGATGACCTGGGCATGCAACAAGGCCCCCTCATCCCTCCCCAGTTGTACCGTGAATTGTTTAAACCTTTTCATCAAGAGATCTTCCGGTTTATTAAGAAGAAACAGCCAGGTGTCTTTATTTTCCTGCATAGCTGCGGAAGTATTTATGATTTCATTCCTGACCTGATCGAGGCCGGTGTGGATATTCTGAACCCGGTGCAGATCAATGCTGCTAAAATGCACCCCCGCACCCTCAAGGGTGAGTTCGGTTCTGAGATTACTTTTTGGGGTGGCGGCTGCAGCACCCAAACTACCCTTACCTTTGGAAGTGTTGATGATGTACGCCGTGAGGTGGAAGAAATGATGGAAGTATTTAAGCCAAACGGCGGGTTTATCTTTAATCAGGTGCATAACATTCAGGCCGGGGTAGCTCCGGAAAAGATTACAGCCCTATTCGAAACTGCCAAAGGCGTCCGTAACTATGCCCCATAAAGGGAGGATGAAGAAAAGATGATCACAGTGGTAGGGAGCTATGCCGTGGGCATGACCATGTTCACGGGGCGATTCCCCTTAAGTGGGGAAACATTAATTGGAAAAGGATACCGTGCCGAATTTGGCGGAAAGGGCTCCAACCAGGCTGTAGCCATGGCACGGTTGGGTATAGAACCATATTTTGTGGCTTGTGTGGGTGAGGACCACTTTGGCCGGGAGGCCTTGGAAATGTATCGTGCCGAAGGGGTTAACGCCGCCGGCGTCAGGTTCTGTTCCGGGGTTTCCACAGGGGTAGGCTTTATCATTGTTGACCGGGGAGGAAACAACATCATTACCCTGGATATGGGAGCAAATGAATGCTTGAGTCTGGAAGATGTGAATGCCGCCGGGGAGGTTCTGGACAGAAGTTCAAGCCTGGTGATGCAGTTGGAGATTTCACCGCAGATTGTGCTCTATTCAGCAAAGCTTGCCAGGATTAAAAGAATACCGGTAATTCTCAACCCTGCTCCTTATCAGGAACTGCCGGAAGAGATATGGTCATTGGTGGATATTGTAGTACCCAATGAGACTGAAGCAAGGCTGATTGTGGGCAGAAAACCCGACGACCCTATACCGGTAGAAAGGCTGGCAGAAAAAATCCTGGGTCTGGGGGTCAAGACCGCAGTCATCACCTTGGGGGAAAAAGGAGCCTACCTCGCCACCTGGGATGGGGAGCGCATGTTGGTACCCGCATTCTCCGTAACTGCCATCGATACCACCGGGGCCGGAGATACTTTCACGGCTGCACTGGCCGTGGCCCTTTCCGAGAACCGGGCTTTACCTGAAGCCGTCCGCTTTGCCAACGCGGCGGCGGCCATCACCTGCACGGGAAGAGGCGTTGTTCCGGCCTTACCTTACCGTAAACAAGTGGAAGCATTAGTGAAACAAGACTAACAGGCGAAAGGGGAATTGACATGAAACGTGGACGTATTCTTAACAAGGACCTGAATGAGATTATTGCCGGCATGGGGCATGGTGATTATATTATTGTGTGTGATGCAGGTTTTCCGATCCCGAACAGCGCCTGGCGGATTGACCTGGCTATGGAAAAAGACGTTCCCACTCTGGAGCAAGTCCTGGATCTAATCAAGGAAGACCTTGTAGTAGAGAAGATTGCCTATGCGGAGGATATTAAGACTTATAACCGGCCTTTGTATCAGGAACTACAGCGGCTTTTCCCCGGGATAACCCAGGAGGCCATAGCCCATGAAAAAATTCTGTCCGAAATGGCCGCTAAAGCTAAAGCTATTGTGCGTACCGGGGCTTTCAATCCCTGGGGTAACATTCTGCTCTATTCCGGAGTGGATGTTCCCCGCTGGTTTGATAAAGAGGGAGTTATTGCCCCTGACTACTATAAAGACCGGCTGTAATTTTCCGCCATGTTACCAGGGTTTTGCAAGAAACATAAAAACAATACTTCGCTGGGGGGATGGAAATGATTTTGGACGATATCAAATCCGCTACCATAGCCGGCCAAAAGGCCCAGGTGGAAAACGGGGTTAAGCGTGCCCTGGAAGAGGGCCTGTCGCCCGGCGATATTTTGGATAATGGACTGATCGCCGCCATGCTGGTGGTGGGCGAGAAGTTCAGGAACAACGAAATCTTCGTGCCTGAGATGCTCATTGCCGCCCGCGCTATGCAGGCCGGAGTCAGGATTATCGAACCCTTGATCCTGGCAGGGGAGCGCAAGTATGTGGCCAAAGCTGTTATTGGCACAGTAAAGGGTGACCTGCATGACATTGGTAAAAATTTGGTAATCATGATGCTGCGGGGAGCCGGCTGGGAAGTAGTGGACCTGGGGGTGGATGTGGCTCCGGAGAAGTTTGTGGCCGCAGTTCAGGAGCACAGGCCCCAAATAGTTGGCGTGTCCGCTTTGTTAACCACAACCATGCCGGCCATGAAAGCAACTGTTGAAGCCTTTGTCCGGGCAGGCCTGAGAGAAAATGTAAAAATAATTGTTGGTGGAGCACCCGTATCCCGGGAATTTGCCACGGAGATTGGAGCTGATGCCTACGCGGGAGATGCGGGTTCAGCCGTGGAAATAGCCGGGGGCCTGGTAGCGTAAAATGTAGCTGTTTTTTTGAGGAAAAGTTGAATGTTGTTATAAGGAGAATTAACAATGTTAATTGTCGGCGAACTCATTAACACCAGCCGTAAATCCATCCGGGAAGCGGTTGAAAACCGGGATGCCGCATACATTCGCGACATAGCTGGAAAGCAGGTGCAAGCGGGCGCCGGTTATATTGATGTTAACTGTGGCACTTTATTGGATTCCGAAGCAGAGGTAATGGGGTGGCTGGTGGAAACTGTACAGGAGGCGGTACAGGCCCCCCTTTGTATTGACAGCCCGGACCCGAAAACCCTGGATACAGGATTGTCCCTGGCCCGCTTCGGTCAACCGGTAATTAACTCCATTTCCGGAGAAAAAGAACGTTACGAAGCGGTACTTCCGCTGGCACTGAAGTACAAGGCCAAGGTAATCGCTCTGTGTATGGATGACGGTGGAATGCCCGTGACTGCCGGGGACCGGATGCGTGTGGTCCGTAAATTGGTTCCGGACCTGGTTTGCGCAGGTGTGCCCATGGGGGATATCTACCTGGATCCATTGATTATCCCTGTGGGGACTTCTGACCAGGCCGGGTCAGAGGTATTGGAGACCATTCGCAGGATTAAGGCTGAATTCCCGGAGGTGCATATAATCTGCGGGCTGAGCAATGTTTCTTATGGCCTGCCCAACAGGAAACTGCTTAACCAGGCTTTCATGATCCAAACCATGACCGCCGGTATGGATGCATATATCCTGGACCCTCTCGATCATACGATGATGGGATTCTATTATGCTTCCCAGGCTTTGCTGGGGAAAGATGAATTCTGTATGAACTATTTATCCGCTTACCGGAATGGCTTGTAACCATTAAAGACGGTATTGCCGGGGAGGGCTGGCAGAAGCAAGTAGAAATTCATTTTTCCACTTGCTTTTTTTATCGAACTGAAGGCCACCTTGAGATTTTGCAACTGGTTTCCAGAAAGATTATAATGGAGTTATCATTGCATGAAGACCCTTACTGTACTGGCAAATCGTAAGCAATCTGCGGCAGGTGTGTAAAATGCAGATACATGAAAGCTCCCTGTAACCGAATTTGATATAGATGAAACCACCAATGTGATTCATAAATGTCCCGGAGGACATATCCCCACCCATGCCGGAGTAAGCGGGGGACAAACGTCCGCCCATTTTCCCCATGAAGCCTGTGCCAACTGTGAGTTAAAAAACCAATGCTACAGTAAAACGCAAGTCAAAGATTGTGTGGTTCGCATCAGCTTAAAGGCAGTAAATGTAGGCCGAGAACGCGATAAAATGAAAGCAAACAAGAAAGAGAACACCGGCAAGCGTGCGGGAATCGAAGGAAGCAATTCCGCCCTGAAGCGTACAGGATTGGATAAGCTTGATGTCCGGGGAAAGGCCAAAAGCACGGTAGTATGTGGATTAAAAGTGACAGCACAAAACATCAAGCGGCTTATCAAATACCTGCAAGGAGGTTACAAGCCAAAAGCTTCCAATATCCCGGCAAACGGGATACCTGTGCCCGTTTCTGGCTAAAACTGGTAAAAAGCCCGAGGAAGCAAGCAAAATCACGTGCATTACGAACGAATAATTGTCTTAAACGTATTTGTCAACCCTGAATATTTCCTTAAAATGGTTATTGCATGAAATTATCAGGGGTTCCGTTGAGTATTTTTTTGTTTGTGCAGTGGAATCAATAATGTTTAACCGGTTACACGAAACGGCAGGAAAATACATGGAAATTGAGGTATAATAGATTCAGGATTTGGAGGTAATTTTATGACCCATTTGATTTCGAAAGAGGAATTATTAAAAAAACTTCAGAAATTCGTTGATTTAATTAAACACAACGATAAAATAATTGCTTTATACCTTTTCGGCTCTTATTCTTCCGGGCGACCGACATCTTTAAGCGATATTGATCTGGCAGTGCTTTTTGACAGGTTTGTAGAGCCGGGGTATTTTCTACCCGAAAAATTACGGCTTATGGGAGATTTATCAATCATTCTCGGGACGGACGGCATTGACCTGGTTGTACTTAATGAGGCCCCGCCCGGCTTGGGATACCGGGTAATCAAGGAGGGGGAGTTGCTATTTATCCGTGATGAAGCAAAGAACCGGTTGGTGGAATTTAAGGTCAGAGTACTTGACCGGTATTTTGACTTCCAGCCGGTACAAAGGATGATGTCCGAAGGAATGGCAAGGCGTATAGAGGAGGGAAGGTTTGGTGGTTGACAGGGAAAAAGTTGAACAACGGCTAATGAAATTGGAGCAGGCAATAAGAAAACTGAATGAAATTGCAAAGTTTTCCCGGGAAGAATACCGTAACAGTGAGGCCCTCAAAGACAGGGCAGAACGTAATCTCCAGGTTGCCGCCCAAGCTTGTATCGATATATCCAACCACATAATAGCTGACAAAGGATTTCGAACTCCGCAGGGGTATGCCGACAGTTTTGCTGTATTGCTGGAGGAAGGAATCCTCCCGGCAAAATTGGTTGAAAGGATGAAAATGGTGGCCGGATTTAGAAATATTCTTGTTCATGACTACCTTGAAATTAATGATAATATTGTATATGACAGTTTAAAAAACCTGAATGACTTTAAGGAATTCGCCAAACGTGTCTATAAGTTGCTTTAACTCATTTCGATCAACTCCGTAAAAACGGAGTTTTTATTTTGGGGTTTTCGGAAAATCATGTGGAATTTGATTAAACAACACCCAGCGGTGGATCACAAACCGGTACGGCAGGTCCGAGGGTGGTGAGAGGCCGGTCCAGGATCCGACCATCGCCCAGCTAGTCGCGACGTCCTTCGGCGCGACATCGCCGGCCTGGGACCGGCTCATCGAAATCGCCAAACAAAGGACAAAACTTCGGGACTGATATTTCCACATTGATTAACGAATTGGAGAAGGGGTCATTTTGACCTCTTTTCCACACGATAATCCGAATGCCCTTATTTTTCCTCGCCCTCTTGATTTTTCCTTATAGCAATTGCCAAAATTAATTTTTAGCAATTAGTAGAAATTGATTTTTCTACTTGCTTTTTTTATCGAACTGAAGACCACCTTGAGATTTTGCAACTGGTTTCCAGAAAGATTATAATGGAGTTATCATTGCATGAAGACCCTTATACATAAGGCAGTGAAGGAATGTTCATTCAGGAACCGGGTGTACTAAAGAGAATTACAAATTGGAAACAAAAATGGGGGAGAAAAATGGCGCTGTTTAACCGGGTTAAATCTTGTTCGGTTGACGAACTTGACCAGAGTTTGTTAGAAGCAAAAGGAATATTCATTGATACTTTCCATGAGATTAACATGACCTTACATGTGAACAAGGATAACTTGGAGATAGTATGGGCCAAAGCCGACATGATCCGGCTGCCTCAGGCCTATTGTAAAGAAGCCCAAAAACAGGACCGCAATCTGGTAGGTATTAAAATCGGACCGGGGGTAAGTAAGGCTATACAAAATGCTGTGGGAAGTGACCGTGGCTGTACCCATCTTGCGGACCTGGCATTAGACCTGGTGAAGTCGGTAATCGTGACTAACACAAAACTTAAGTTACAGGGCTTAAGTAAGGAAGAAATCGAGGAAAAATTAACCGACATGTTTGGCGGTACCTGTTATCACTGGACTGTACTGGCAAATCGTAAGCAATCTGCGGCGGGTGTATAAAATGACGGTACATGAAAAATTAGGGATTTACCAAATCAGGCTGCCCTTGCCTTTCCGGCTTAATCATGTAAACTGTTACGGGATTAAAGGCAGTGAGGGCTGGTGGCTTATTGACACCGGTTTAAATACGGAACCGACCAGGCAGGCCTGGCAGCAATTCATGGCGGACCAAGGTATTACAAACCGGGATGTCAGAGCAATTTACATAACCCATTTTCACGCTGATCACTTCGGGGCGGCAGGATGGCTGCAAGGCCTCACCGGCGCACCGGTGTTCATCAGCGCTAAAGATGGGGAGACTGTCCAAAAGCTCTGGCAAACTAACAATGCCAGGACCCTCCAAGCTGAAACCCAGGAAGCCATCACTAAGATGTTCATAGCTTATGGGATGCCGGCAGAGATGACTGAGGATATAACCGGACAAATGGGTACACTGGCATCTGCCATGCAGCCATTTCCGGTTATCAGCACTGTGGAAGCAGGCAGCATGGTGCAGTTGGGCGATTACCGTTATCGGGCCCTGTTTACTCCCGGCCATTCCGACGGTCATATCTGCTATTTTAACGAAGAATTCGGTGTCTTGCTCTCCGGAGATCACTTATTGCCGAAAATTACTTCCAATATCAGTTTGTGGCCATACGCTCATCCGGACCCCTTAAATAATTACCTGCAAACCTTACAGGACAACCTCCGGCTGCCGGTTCAACTGGCGCTGCCCGCCCACGGTAGTCCCTTTGCCAATGTGCAGGAGAGAATTCATCAACTGCTGGACCATCATGCGGACAGGTTGAAGTTAATGAAAAAGCTGGCGGCAGGGGGCGCTACAGCCTACAGCATATGTAAACAGGCTTTCGGGGAGAATCTTAACGCCCATGAGGTGCGATTTGCGCTGGCTGAGACTGCGGCCCATTTGATGCACCTGGTATACCGGGGTGAAATGGAAGTCACGGAACGCAAGGGAGTCAGCATTTTTAGCGAGAAGAACAAAACGGGTGGGTTTTAAATAAATCGTATGAACAAGGAAATTGGACATAACGTACCGAAAACATTAACTCTGATATACAAACCAAGAAAGGGAGGAAGGAGTAAATGCCGAGATTACCATTGTTACCTTTAGAGGAGATGCCGGAAAAGACCCGTAATATGATCACCGGGGGCAAGTCGGAGCTGAGCGCAAAAAATATCAACAAAATGGTGGCTCATGCCGAAAACAGCGCACGCCATTTCATGCGCCTGGGTAATTCCCTGCTCACCCAAGGCCAACTGGATGCCCGCCTGCGGGAGTTGGCCATCCTGCGGATAGCCACTCTGTGCGATTCCAACTATGAATGGTACCAGCACGAAATCATAGCCAGGCAGGTAGGTGTGCCGGAGGAGCAAATTGAGGCAGTCAGGCAGGGCAAGGAAAGTCCGGTTTTTAATGAGCAGGAACGGGCCGTGCTCAGATACACGGAGGAAGTCACCCTGCAGGTTAAATCAAGTGAAGAGGCCTTTGAGGAACTCACCCGGTTCCTGAGTCACCGGGAATTGGTGGAACTCACCCTGGCCATTGGGTTTTATAACCTGGTAGCGCGTTTCTTAGAGAACACCGGAGTGGAGATTGAGAAGTAAAAGCCTGGGTAATTTGGGTAGAATATTTTGCATAAATTCAAAATGGTCAAAACCTCTCCTGCCAGATAATCAGGCCGGCAACCACTATTATTTGGGATCACTGTCAGGACATGACTACACCCTGTGGGAAAAACGACAGGTGTGGATAATTGTGCTTACAGTTGTCCTGAAAAATTTGCTGATTTGGCAGGAGGGGTATTTTTATGTTTAAAAGGCTGTTTAAGCTGAACCGGCTATCTAAGCTTAACCGGATTATCCGGAATCTGGGCAATCCGGTGGAATATAACCTGGAACCTTACCTAAAGGTTCTCGGGGAAATCAACCGGATTCAGCTAGACACTTTAAGTGACCGCAGGCTTAAGGAAATGTCAGCGGAACTTAAGAACCGGGCCTGCGCTGGAGTTTCACCCGATAAACTACTTGTGGAATCCTTTGCCCTTGTCCGGGAAGTCTCACGGCGGGTGCTGGGTATGCGCCCTTTTGATGTGCAGGTTATGGCGGGGATTGCCCTGCACAGGGGCAAGAT
>JAJZTU010000059.1 GCA_021848765.1 Bacillota bacterium | reverse complement strand
CCTTTCACCTCATCGCCTGTCGATCAGCCAACAATGATATATTATATCTGATTTTCCTGTAAAATGCAAGAGTTCTTTGGATTTTAGCGCAACCTCGCCGGGGGCACGGACGCCCCATCGGCGAGGATTGGGATGCATCTTTGGCACATCCCCGTTAAACATTTTATAGCCAAGTACTACAATCCACAGATTGCAGTACTTGGCATGTTACAGCAAATCCAGATTAAGCTTTAACAGCGGATACAACACCGGCGCCAACGGTCCGGCCGCCTTCGCGGATAGCGAAGCGCAGACCTTCTTCGATAGCGATGGGAGTGATCAGCTCAACGTCAATTTTAACGTTGTCACCGGGCATTACCATTTCTACCCCTTCAGGCAGGGTGCACACGCCGGTTACGTCGGTGGTCCGGAAGTAGAACTGGGGTCTGTAGCCTTGGAAGAAAGGAGTATGACGGCCGCCTTCTTCTTTGCTCAGGATGTATACCTCGGCAGTGAATTTAGTGTGAGGCTTAATGCTGCCGGGCTTGGCTAAAACCTGGCCGCGCTCGATATCCTTGCGGTCAACGCCCCGCAGGAGGCAGCCAACATTGTCCCCTGCTTGAGCCTGATCCAGCAGTTTGCGGAACATTTCCACACCGGTAACTACAGTTTTCCGGGTAGACTCAGCAAGTCCTACGATTTCAACTTCTTCACCGACTTTAACTGTTCCCCGCTCTACCCGTCCGGTAGCAACAGTACCCCGTCCGGTAATGGTGAACACGTCTTCTACAGGCATCAGGAAAGGCTTGTCAATATCCCGCTCGGGAGTGGGAACATAGTTATCAACAGCATCCATCAGTTCCCAAATCTTGCCGCACCATTCGCACTCGCGCTTACCACAGCCACACTCCAGAGCTTTTAGTCCGGAACCGGTTACGATAGGAATATCATCACCAGGGAATTCATATTCAGTCAGCAGTTCCCTGACTTCCATTTCTACCAATTCCAACAGTTCAGCGTCATCAACCATGTCAGACTTGTTCAGCCAAACAACGATGTGAGGAACGCCTACCTGACGGGCCAGCAGAATGTGCTCCCGGGTCTGGGGCATAGGACCGTCAGCAGCGGAAACTACCAGGATAGCGCCATCCATCTGAGCAGCACCGGTGATCATGTTCTTTACATAGTCAGCATGACCGGGGCAGTCCACGTGGGCATAGTGACGGGCGTCAGTCTCATACTCAACGTGAGCGGTATTAATAGTGATACCGCGCTCTCTTTCTTCAGGGGCAGCATCGATTTCGTCATACTTTTTAACTTCTGCCTTACCTTGGGTAGCCAGCACAGTAGTAATAGCAGCAGTGGTAGTTGTCTTACCGTGGTCAACGTGTCCGATTGTACCAACGTTTACGTGGGGTTTGTTTCTTTGAAATTTAGCCTTTGCCATTGTTTTTCTTTCCTCCTTACTAACTCTTATATATCCTTACGCACCTTGGCGCTTGGTAACGATACCTTCGGCGATGTTCTTGGGAACCTCTTCATAGTGGCAGAACTGCATTACATAGGTACCACGGCCTTGAGTTCTGGACCGCAGGTCGGTGGCATAGCCGAACATTTCAGACAAGGGTACGAATCCACGCACCACCTGGGAGTTGCCCCTGGGTTCCATGCCCTCGATGCGACCGCGGCGGGAGTTGATATCCCCAATGATATCACCCATGTATTCTTCAGGGACCACTACTTCTACTTTCATGATGGGCTCCAGAATAACCGGAGTTGCCTTTTGAGCCGCAGCCTTAAAGGCCATGGAACCGGCAATCTTAAAGGCCATTTCCGAGGAGTCTACATCATGATAGGAGCCGTCAAACAATGTGGCTTTAATGTCAATAGCAGGATAGCCGGCCTGAATACCGTTTTCCATGGCTTCCTTAATACCTGCTTCAACCGGGGCAATGTATTCTCTGGGGACCACACCGCCCACAATTTTGTTGACAAATTCAAAGCCCTGTCCAGGCTCAAGGGGCTCCAATTCAATCCAAACATGGCCGTATTGACCACGTCCACCGGACTGACGGACAAACTTACCCTCTTGCTTAACCTTGCCGCGGATGGTCTCCTTGTAGGCAACCTGAGGCCGCCCTACGTTGGCATCTACTTTGAATTCCCGCAGGAGGCGGTCAACAATGATCTCCAGGTGCAGTTCGCCCATACCTGAGATGATAGTCTGTCCAGTCTCCTGATCGGTATGCATTCTAAAGGTAGGATCTTCCTCAGAAAGGCGCTGCAGCGCAGTACCCATCTTCTCCTGGTCAGCTTTGGTCTTAGGCTCAATAGCAACTGAAATAACCGGATCAGGGAAGTCCATGGACTCCAGCACGATGGGATTCTTCTCATCGCAGAGGGTGTCCCCGGTGGTGGTATCCTTCAGGCCTACAGCTGCTGCAATATCTCCGGTGTAAACCTCAGTGATTTCCTCCCGGTGGTTAGCATGCATCTGCAAAATCCGGCCAATCCGTTCCTTCTTCTCCTTGGTGGAGTTGTAGACATAGGAGCCGGAATTTAAGGTTCCGGAATAAACCCGGAAGAAGGCCAGCTTGCCCACATAAGGGTCAGCCATAATCTTAAAGGCCAAAGCGGAAAAAGGAGCCTTATCGTCGGCCTCCCGCTTATCTTCCTCACCGGTGTCAGGATGAATACCCTTAACTGCCGGGATATCGATGGGGGAAGGCAAAAAATCAACTACTGCATCCAACAGAGGCTGTACACCTTTGTTTTTAAACGCCGAGCCGCAGAGAACCGGGGTCAGCTTAACAGCTATAACGGCCTTGCGCAGACCTGCACGAATTTCTTCCTCGGTGAGCTCTTCACCTTCCAGGTATTTCATCATTAACTCTTCATCAGATTCGGCCACTGCCTCAATCAGCTTGTCACGGTACTCAGCAGCTAGCTCTGCCAATTCTTCAGGAATTGCACTCACATCACTCTTGGTACCCAAGTCATCAACATAAATCATAGCCGTGTTACTGATTAAGTCAATAATCCCCTTAAACTGATCCTCGGCGCCAATAGGTAACTGAACAGGAACAGCATTGGCTCCCAGGCGGTCCTTAATCATGCTTATACCGCGGAAGAAATCAGCTCCGATACGGTCCATCTTATTGATGAAAGCTATGCGCGGAACGCCATATTTGTCAGCCTGGCGCCATACGGTTTCAGACTGGGGCTCTACTCCACCCACCGAACAAAACACAGCTACTGCACCATCAAGCACCCGCAGGGAACGCTCAACCTCTACTGTGAAGTCCACGTGCCCTGGCGTATCAATAATGTTGATACGGTGCCCCCGCCACTGGCAGGTAGTAGCTGCGGAAGTAATGGTAATACCCCGCTCCTGCTCCTGAACCATCCAGTCCATGGTGGCAGCCCCATCGTGTACTTCACCTATTTTGTGAACCCTGCCGGTATAGAAGAGAATCCGCTCGGTAGTAGTGGTTTTACCGGCATCAATATGGGCCATGATACCAATATTTCTGGTCTTATCTAGGGCAAACTGTCTTGCCACGAATATCCCCCTTTCTCTGATTAGTCGGGGCTAATCTTACCATCTGTAGTGAGCAAAAGCCTTGTTGGCTTCAGCCATCTTGTGAGTATCCTCTTTTTTCTTCACAGAACCACCGGCGGAGTTAGCGGCATCCATAATTTCACCAGCCAGTTTCTCCATCATGGTTTTTTCGCCGCCGCGTTTACGCGCATAATCTACCAGCCAGCGCAGGGCCAAAGTCTGTCTCCTGTCAGCACGCACTTCAATGGGAACCTGGTAGTTAGCGCCACCAACCCGGCGCGCCTTAACTTCCAGTACCGGCATAACATTACGCATAGCCTGTTCGAAGACCTCCAGGGGCTCCTTACCGGTCTTTTCTTTAATAACATCGAAAGCATCATAACAGATAGTCTCTGCTACACCCTTCTTGCCATCCAACATAATTTGATTGATAAACTTAGTTACCAATTTGCTGTTGTATATGGGATCAGGCAGTACTTCTCTCTTGGGAACATTACCACGTCTCGGCATTTGTTTTCCCCCCTTTGCCGTGAAATAACCGGAACTATATTATTACTTCTTTGCAGCTTTCGGTCGCTTAGAACCGTACTTGGAACGACTCTGGTTGCGGTCCTTAACACCGGCAGTATCCAGAGCCCCCCGGACAATGTGATATCTCACCCCAGGAAGATCTTTTACCCGGCCACCCCGGACCAGAACCACAGAGTGTTCCTGCAGGTTGTGACCAATCCCGGGAATATAGGAGGTAACCTCCACACCGTTAGTTAAGCGAACCCGGGCTACTTTCCGCAGCGCAGAGTTAGGCTTCTTGGGTGTAGTGGTGTACACTCTAGTGCAAACCCCTCTTTTTTGAGGACATTCTCTCAAAGCAGGAGCGGTGGATTTTTTGGTAATTTCTTCCCGGCCCCTACGAACTAACTGACTAATAGTAGGCATACGTGCACCTCCTTCCTCAAATCTCGTCAGAAAATCATAAACAAAACAGGCGTTGGCCCTTTACCCTTAGCAAAGGGCCCCCACCATTGGGTTTTCCACCCTTGTTAACCTATCGGCTCAGGAAAGCTGCTATTCCAGGATAGCCGCCGAAGCGCTTCCTACCTCAATGCCACAGGCCTTACCCAATTCCCGCATGGAGTCAATTCTAATTACGGGAATGCTCTTGTCCCGGCATAACCGGAGCAAGGGAAGGAGTACATCTTCTTCGGCATCGGCCGCTACAAAGACTTTTTGAGCCTGACCCTTTTCTACAGCCTTCAGGGTTTGCTTAGTGCCAATGGTCTTCTTCCTAGCCATTTGTAGCTGTCCCAGCGGCATATCATGCCCCTCCTCTTAGAATCCAGACACTATAATAATATATCACCTTTAGGATATACTGTCAACATCTTTCCCTGCCGTTTCCACCGTTTTTATTTTCAGGTTGCGGTATCGGGACATGCCAGTTCCGGCGGGAACCAGCTTACCGATGATGACATTCTCCTTTAGGCCCAGGAGGGGATCAAGCTTGCCTTTGATTGCGGCTTCAGTGAGCACCCGGGTGGTCTCCTGGAAGGAAGCCGCTGACAGAAAGGAATCGGTAGCCAAAGAGGCCTTAGTGATTCCCAGCAGGACCGGTCTTGCTGTGGCCGGTTCCCCACCCCCGGCAATTGCCCGGGCATTTTCGTCTTCGAAGTCAAAGATGTCAATCAGCCCTCCGGGAAGCAACTCAGTGTCCCCCGGCTCTTCTACCTTGACCTTGCGCAGCATTTGCCGCACCATAACCTCAATGTGTTTATCATTGATATCCACACCCTGCAGGCGGTAAACCCTTTGGACTTCGTGGACCAGGTAGAGCTGGACACCGTGCAGGCCCTTGATTTTCAGCATATCGTGGGGGTTTACCGAGCCTTCAGTGAGCTCATCGCCCGCACTTACCTTCATGCCCTCCCGTACTTTCAGGCGGGCGCCGTAAGGGATTTGATAAACGTGGCGGTCCAGGACATTGCCGGATTCAATCTCAATCTCCCTGCGCCCTTTGTTCTCAGAGACGTGAACAATACCGTCCACCTCGGCTATGATCGCCTGGCCTTTGGGCTTCCGGGCCTCAAAGAGTTCCTCAACCCTTGGCAAACCTTGGGTAATATCATCACCTGCTACACCACCGGTGTGGAAGGTCCTCATGGTGAGCTGGGTTCCCGGCTCCCCAATGGATTGAGCAGCGATAATCCCGACTGCTTCCCCGATATCAACCCGGTGTCCGGTCGCCAGGTTCCGCCCGTAGCAATTGATGCACACCCCATACCTGGATTTACAGGTCAGCACTGAGCGAATTTTAACCTCTTCGATACCGGCAGCAATGATCTGCTCAGCCTCACCGTCAGTTATCTCCTGGTTGGCCGGAGCCAGAAGCTCTCCTGTCTCAGGATGAACTACATCTTCAGCAGCCATCCGGCCCACAATCCGGTCCTCCAGCTTTTCGATAGTTTCGTTGCCATCCTTGATTTCCCTGACTACAATCCCATTGGTTGTACCACAGTCAATTTCCCGGACAATCACATCCTGCGCCACATCCACCAGGCGCCTGGTGAGATAACCGGAATCCGCAGTCCGTAGGGCGGTATCTGCCAGACCCTTCCGGGCGCCGTGTGTGGAGATGAAGTATTCCAACACCGTCAGGCCCTCACGGAAGTTAGCTTTAATGGGAAGGTCGATAATCCGGCCGGACGGGTCAGCCATAAGCCCCCGCATCCCAGCCAACTGGCGGATCTGCTGGATATTACCCCGTGCACCCGAAGTAGCCATCATGTAGACCGGATTAAACTTATCCAAGGTTTCCAACAGGGCTGCGGTAACATCCTCAGTGGCCTTGTTCCAGATGTCGATTACCTTGCTGTAACGCTCATCCTCAGTAATCAGGCCCCGGCGGTACTGCATCTCGATCTGTTCAACACTCTTTTCGGCTTCAGCCAGAAGTTCTCTTTTCTTAGCCGGAACAGTGATATCGGCAATACCAATAGTAATCCCCGCCCTGGTAGCAAACCGGTAACCCAGCTTTTTTATACCGTCCAGCAGCTCTGCAGTAGCGGAATAACCCAGGTCGCGGTAGCTGCGTGCCACAATATTCCCCAACTCTTTCTTGTTCGCGACCTTATTGAAGTAACCTAATTCCGCAGGAATAACTTCATTAAAGATTATCCGGCCGATGGTGGTTTCCAAAACCTCTCCATCCGTCCGGCGGACCTTGATCCTGGCATGCAGCTCAGCAGTCCCGGTTTCATAAGCCATAATGGCTTCCTTTTCATCCCGGAACAGCCGCCCCTCACCAAGTGCTCCTTCCTTTTCCAGGGTTAGATAATAGGAGCCTAAAACCATATCCTGAGTTGGGCTGGCCACAGGCCGGCCATCCTTGGGGTTTAAGATGTTATGGGCGGAAAGCATCAGTAACCTGGCCTCAGCCTGGGCCTCAGCAGAAAGCGGGACGTGAACAGCCATCTGGTCGCCGTCAAAGTCGGCGTTATAGGCAGTACAAACCATGGGGTGAATCTTAATTGCCCGGCCTTCTACCAGAACCGGCTCAAAAGACTGAATACCCAGCCGGTGCAGGGTTGGCGCCCGGTTAAGCAGGACCGGATGTTCCCGGATAACCTCTTCCAGCACATCCCACACTTCCGGTCTTACCCTTTCCACCATCCGCTTGGCGCTCTTGATGTTATGGGCCAAACCGTCGTTGACCAGTCTTTTCATCACAAATGGCTTAAACAGTTCCAGGGCCATCTCTTTGGGAAGCCCGCACTGGTGAAGCTGCAGTTCAGGTCCTACCACGATAACTGAGCGACCGGAATAGTCAACTCGCTTACCTAAGAGGTTCTGGCGGAACCGTCCCTGCTTACCTTTGAGCATATCGCTGAGGGATTTCAGCGGCCGGTTACCCGGTCCTGTGACCGGCCGGCCGCGGCGGCCGTTATCAATCAGGGCGTCTACAGCCTCCTGGAGCATCCGCTTCTCATTACGGACAATGATATCAGGCGCTCCCAGGTCCAGCAGTCTCTTCAACCGGTTATTCCTATTGATAACCCGGCGGTACAGGTCATTGAGGTCAGAGGTGGCAAAACGGCCACCGTCCAACTGGACCATGGGGCGCAGTTCAGGCGGAATCACCGGCACGATATCCATAATCATCCATTCCGGACGGTTTCCGGATTTCCGGAAGGCTTCTACCACCTCCAAGCGGCGGATAGCCCGAACCCTGCGCTGACCGGTAACCTCTTTTAATTCCTGGCGCAGCTCCTTGGCCAGTTTATCCAGGTCCATTTCCTGCAGGAGTTCCTTGATAGCTTCAGCTCCCATGCTGGCCCGAAAAGAATTTCCGAATTTATCCCTGTAGTCCCGGTACTCGGTTTCAGTCAAGAGCTGTTTTTTCATCAACGGGGTATCTCCGGGGTCGTTAACTATATAAGAAACAAAGTAGAGTACCTTTTCCAGGGAACGGGGAGACATATCCAGCAGCAATCCCATGCGGCTGGGGATGCCTTTAAAATACCAAATATGGGATACCGGGGCGGCAAGTTCAATATGTCCCAACCTCTCCCGGCGGACCTTGGAGCGAGTTACTTCCACACCGCAGCGATCACAAACAATGCCCTTATAACGCACCCGTTTATATTTGCCGCAGTGACACTCCCAGTCCCGGGTTGGGCCAAAGATACGCTCACAAAACAGTCCGTCCCGTTCCGGCTTTAGTGTACGGTAATTGATGGTTTCCGGCTTTTTGACCTCGCCGCTGGACCATTCCAGAATCTGCTCCGGAGAAGCTAAACCAATGCGCATGCGGTCAAAATTGTTGACATCCAACAAGGGCCTCTCTCCCTTCACCATCGAAATTTGTAACAATGGTTGCTGATTTATTCCTCATCCTCAAAGTCGATATCCTCATCGCTGACAAAGGCTTCTTCAAAGTCTCCCATGGTTTCGTCTAAATCCAGTTCTTCTTCATCCTCCAGGTCATCCTCGGACGGTACCGGTACCTCACCGGTTTCCTTGGTATCCTGGCCTTGAATATCTATCCCGAGTTCTTTAGCGGTTTCGCTAATGTCTTCTTCCTCTTCCTTGATCTCAATCTCCTCATCATCTTCAGACAGCACCTTGACATCCAAGCCAAGGCTCTGCAGTTCCTTAATCAATACTTTAAAGGACTCCGGAACCCCCGGTTCAGGAACATTCTCACCTTTGACAATAGCCTCATAAGTCTTAACCCGGCCTACTACATCATCTGATTTTACAGTGAGAATCTCCTGGAGAGTATAGGCAGCTCCATATGCCTCCAGGGCCCAAACTTCCATCTCCCCAAAGCGCTGGCCTCCAAACTGGGCTTTACCGCCGAGGGGCTGTTGGGTGACCAGGGAGTAGGGTCCGGTAGAACGGGCGTGAATCTTATCATCAACCAGGTGAGCCAGTTTCAGCATGTACACATAGCCAACGGTAACCGGGTTTTCAAAGGGCTCCCCGGTTCTGCCGTCAAACAAAATGCTCTTGCCGTTGGCCGGAAGCCCGGCTTGCTTCAGAGTGTTAAACACATCCTCCTCAGTAGCGCCGTCAAATACCGGTGTAGCCACCCTGATACCGAGGGTTTTCGCTGCCCAACCCAGGTGAGTTTCCAGAACCTGGCCAATGTTCATCCGCGAAGGCACACCCAGAGGGTTTAGCACTATCTCAATGGGGGTTCCGTCAGGCAGGAAGGGCATATCTTCTTCCGGTAGAATTTTGGAGATAACCCCTTTGTTACCATGGCGTCCGGCCATCTTATCGCCTTCGGAGATTTTCCGTTTCTGAGCAATATAGCAGCGCACCAGTTGGTTAACTCCGGGCGGTAATTCATCCCCATTTTCGCGGGAGAACACCTTTACATCAACTATCTTACCGGCTTCACCGTGGGGAACCCGCAGGGAAGTATCCCTGACTTCCCGGGCTTTCTCTCCGAATATTGCCCTCAGCAGGCGCTCTTCGGCAGTGAGTTCGGTTTCTCCCTTGGGAGTAACCTTACCTACTAAGATATCCCCGGGGCGAACCTCTGCCCCTACCCGGATAATCCCCCGGTCATCTAAATCCTTGAGTACCTCTTCACCGACATTGGGGATATCCCTGGTGATTTCTTCGGGGCCAAGCTTGGTATCCCGGGCATCACATTCGTATTCCTCAATGTGAATGGAGGTAAAATAATCTTCCTTCACCAGTTTCTCGTTAATTAAAATAGCGTCTTCGTAGTTATAGCCTTCCCAGGGCATAAAAGCAACCAAAACATTGCGCCCCAGGGCCAGTTCGCCCTGGTCGGTGGATGGGCCGTCAGCAATTATATCACCGGCCTCCACCCGCTGGCCCTGTTGCAGAATGGGCTTTTGGTTCATGCAAGTCCCCTGGTTGGACCGGGTAAACTTCATCAGCTTGTAACTGTCCAGTAAACCTTCATCATTGCGAATGATGATTTCGGTAGCACTTACTTTCACCGCAGCACCTGGGTTTTTGGCCACAACCACTACCCCGGAATCTTTGGCAGCCTTATACTCCATTCCTGTACCTACATAAGGAGAATCGGTGCGCAGGAGCGGCACGGCCTGACGCTGCATGTTAGAACCCATCAGGGCCCGGTTGGCATCGTCATTCTCCAGGAACGGAATCAGCGCAGTAGCGATACTTACTACCTGCTTGGGCGAAACATCCATGTAGTCAATTTTGGCAATGGGCACTACCAGGATATCGTGGCCATGGCGGGAATTTACTTTACTGTCCATGAACCGCCCCTGCTCATCAAGAGGGACGTTAGCCTGGGCAATAATGAACTCATCCTCTTCATCAGCGGTAAGGTAGTGGATTTCTTCGGTTACCACACCTTTTTCCTTATCTACCTTGCGATAGGGAGTTTCGATAAACCCAAACTCATTAATCCGGGCATATGTACTTAAGGAGCCAATTAGACCGATGTTAGGACCTTCAGGGGTCTCAATCGGACACATCCGGCCATAGTGAGAGTGGTGAACGTCCCGGACCTCGAAACCTGCCCGTTCCCGGCTGAGACCACCCGGACCAAGGGCAGACAAACGCCGTTTATGGGTGAGCTCAGCAAGGGGATTGGTTTGATCCATAAACTGGGACAACTGGCTGCTGCCGAAAAACTCCTTGATTGCAGCTACCACAGGCCGAATGTTAATCAAAACCTGGGGAGTTATCACATCAACATCTTGAATGGTCATCCTTTCCCGGACAACCCTTTCCATCCTGGACAGGCCGATCCGGAACTGGTTTTGCAGGAGTTCCCCGACCGAGCGGAGCCTCCGGTTGCCCAGGTGGTCAATATCATCCGCTCTGCCTTCGCCGTCCATAAGCTTAAGCAGGTGCTTCATGCTGGCCAAAATGTCCTCTTTGGTCAGGTTTCTAACCTCTCCGGGAATCCCAACCTTGAGCTTCTTATTTAATTTATAACGGCCGACACTGGCCAGGTCATAGCGCTTAGGGTCAAAGAACAAGGTTTCCAACAGGGACCTGGCACTTTCCACCGTAGGCGGTTCACCGGGCCGCAGCCTTTTGTAGATCTCCACCAGGGCCTCTTCCTCTGAGTCGGTGTTATCCCGCTCCAAAGTGACCTTGATACGGGAATCATCCTCAAAAAGCTCTACAACTTTCGCATTGGTCCCATAACCAAGGGCCCTGACCAGTACGGTGGCAGGCAGCTTCCTGGTCCGGTCAATCCGCACAAAAATATTATCATTGATATCAGTCTCGAACTCTAACCAGGCCCCCCGGTTGGGGATAATGGTAGCTCCGTAGACCTTTTTACCACTGGGATCAATCTGTTCCGCATAATATACTCCGGGAGACCGGACTAACTGGCTGACGATTACCCGCTCAGCCCCGTTTATGATGAAGGTGCCTTTTTCGGTCATTAAGGGGAAATCCCCCATAAAGACCTCTTGCTCTTTTACCTCACCGGTTTCTTTGTTGATTAATCTCACCTTAACCCTTAAAGGGGCAGCAAAGGTGACGTCCCGCTCTTTACAGTCGTCAACAGTATATTTGGGTTCCCCCAAATTATAATCAACAAATTCCAGAACCAGGTTCCCGGTAAAATCCTGAATGGGAGAAATGTCTCTAAACATCTCCCTGAGCCCTTCGCGCAAAAACCACTCATAAGAGTTCTGCTGGATTTCGATTAGGTTGGGCATTTCCAGGACTTCTTGAATTCTGGCATAACTCCACCTTTCTCGCTTACCGACCTTTACCGGATAGAACATGCAGAGCCTCACACCCCTCGTAAAGATTTCAATGGATTTTAAGAACATTCCAAGCTTTAATTTTAGCCTTCCGTACCGGTTGGCAGTTCGCAGGTGGCAGTTCCCGGCTAAATCAACTGCTACCTGCCAACTGCCAACAAATGTTATCCATTAGCCAAAGGTAACTATCTTAGATATTATTGCCATTTATCATGAGCATATATTCGGCCCCGCACAGGGAAAAACCCCGTCCCGCTGATAAGGGCAGAAAAAGGGAGTCTAACACAGCATTTTAAAATATTAGCACATTTAGACCACCTTGTCAATAATATCCTTCACTCATTCGTTCACCCATAATATCCTTCGTTATCTTTAATCAACCCACTAAAATGTTACCCTAACCTTCAATCAACCACACCAAGCATTGAGGCACCCTGACCATCAGAGTGCCTCAAACATCAACCAACAATTCTTGTAGCCACTTCTAGCTTAGGTTACTTAACTTCTACAGAAGCGCCGGCTTCAACTAATTTAGCCTTGATGCTCTCAGCTTCTTCTTTAGCAACCTTTTCCTTAATGGGCTTGGGAGCTCCGTCAACCAGATCTTTGGCTTCCTTGAGTCCCAGACCGGTGATTTCCCGAACTACCTTGATAACGTTAATCTTCTTGTCTCCGGCGCCGGCCAGAATTACGTCGAATTCAGTTTGCTCTTCAACAACAGGAGCAGCAGCGGCAACAGGACCGGCAGCTACAGCTACAGGAGCAGCGGCGCTGACTCCGAACTCTTCTTCAAAAGCCTTTACTAACTCAGCCAGTTCCAGTACAGTCAAATTCTTTACACTTTCCAAAATTTCAGCTACTTTAGACATTTTAATATCCTCCTTAAATTCTAATCAATAATTTTATTTATCCAACTGACATTTGCAGCCTACGCCTCGCCGGCCTTTTGCTTGCGGATAGCCTCCAGGACGTAAACCAGGTTGCGCAGGTTGCCCTGCAGCACATTGGCGAAACCATAAAGGGGAGCTTGCATGCCGCCCAGAACTTTGGCCAGCAGGACTTCTCTGGACGGGAGGTCAGCCAGGGCCTTAACTCCGTCAAAGTCAATGACCTTGCCTTCCAGGATTCCGGCCTTAATCTCCAGCGCCTTATTATTTTTAGCGAATTCCGAGAGGATTTTGGCAGGAGCTACAGGGTCCTCGATACCAAAAGCGATAGCAGTAGGACCTTCGAGATAGGGATTCAGCCCCTCCAAGCCCAGTTCAGCAGCAGCCAACCTGGTTAAGGTGTTTTTAACAACCTTATACTCAACACCTGCTTCCCGGAGCCGGCGCCGGAGTTCAGTTACCTGGGCCACGTTAAGCCCCCGGTAGTCAGCCAGAACTGCCCCCTTGGAAGCTTCCAACTTGCCTTTTATCTCCTGAACAACAGGTTCTTTTGCCTGAATATTTGCTTTTGCCACACTTCCACCTCCTTTACTTGATACTTGCAAAGACAGGGGAGAAAATCAAAAAGGTCTCCGGCAGACATACCGGAGACCTCGAGTATACTGAACGCAACAGTTAACGAAGCGTATCTTATATACCTTTAGCTATTCTCCAGCCTCGGTGGGCGGAGGTTAATCCTTTAAGTCCCTGAGGACACCGACTGTCTACAGCTAGCATCATGATATTCTTTTAGCGAGTTAAATTATAACAGACCGCCGGACCGGAGTCAATAGCTTACTTCAAACCAGCATACTTCAACTATCTGGTAGCTTTAAGGGGATTCACTCTCACCCCAGGCCCCATAGTAGAAGCTACTGTTACACTGCGAATATACTGGCCCTTAGCCGCTGCCGGCTTAGCTTTTACCAAAGCATCCAGCAAGGCATAATAGTTCTCACTCAGTTTCTCACCATCAAAGGAAACCTTACCGATGGGGGCATGAATAATCCCCGCCTTGTCAGTCCGGTATTCGATCTTACCGGCCTTGATTTCCTTAACAGCTCTTTCAACATCAAAGCTAACGGTTCCGGTCTTAGGGTTGGGCATTAAGCCTTTAGGTCCGAGCAACCGGCCCAGCTTACCGACCATCCCCATCA
>JAJZTU010000058.1 GCA_021848765.1 Bacillota bacterium | reverse complement strand
CATTGCTAATCCCGCTTCCGGAAAAGATATCAGGCGGCTGGTCGCTCATGCCACCGTTGTTGACAATATCGAGAAGGTCAATCTGGTCCGGCGAATTCTTTTGGGTTTACAGGCTGTAGGGGTCAAGCAGGTATTGTTTATGCCGGACTACTTCGGCATCGTCCCCAGGGCGCTGGAAGGCCTAACCGGTCAGTTTGGTTTGCACATGCAGGTCCGGTACCTGGAAATGCCCCTGACCGGAGGTCAAACCGACTCTCTGGTGGCCGCCGGAATGTTGGCTAAAGAACAAGTTGGCTGTATTATCGTTCTGGGCGGTGACGGTACCAGCAGGATCGTGGCCAAAGGATGTGGTGAGGTACCCATCTTACCGGTTTCAACAGGGACAAACAATGTGTTTCCTGTTATGGTAGAGGGGACGGTTGCCGGCCTGGCGGCAGGCCTGGTTGCTGCAGGCAAGGTTGGCCGGGACAATGCTCTAAACCGGATGAAAAAAGTCGCTATACTCGTTAACGGCCGGGCAGTGGACATTGCCCTGGTTGATGCGGTAGTTTTGGATGACCAGGTCATTGGTTCACGGGCTATCTGGGATGTGGGGAAACTCCGGCAAATAGTGGCTACCCGCGGTGACCTCACCAACATCGGTATTGCCTCAATTATAGGGGCGTTACACCCTTTGTCCCCGGCGGACTCCCGGGGAATTGCCGTGGAACTGGGAGCAGGCGGCAGCAGGGTATTAGCCGCTATAGGACCCGGCTTAATCAAGCCGGTGCAGGTAGCCGGTTACCGCCTGTTAAATCCCGGGGACAAGGTTGTGGTGAAAAAGGTACCCTGCCTGATTGCGGTTGACGGGGAGCGGGAAGTGGAAGTCAGGGCCGGTGACAGGGTTGAACTCCAAATGCGCAGTGACGGCCCCTGGGTGGTAGATCTTACGGCGGCCTTAAACCAGGCAGCCAGGCAAGGTTTGTTTCAATTGGAGTAAAAAGCTATCAGGAGGGATAAAAAGTGGCAGTAAAAGTACTCATGCCGAAGTTAGGTCTGACCATGAAAAAAGGTAAAGTAACCAGTTGGCTCAAGCAGGAGGGGGAAGCAGTTACCAAAGGTGAAGAACTTGTTGAGATTATGACCGAAAAGGTCGCCAGCAAAATGGAAGCCCCGGCCAGCGGGATACTTTATCGCGTACTGGCTGAAAAGGGGAGTACTGTACCAATAATTGTGCCTATTGCTGTGATTGCTGAGGAAGGTGATGATGAAACCACCCTTCAGCAAATAGTTAATGAAGCCCTGGCCGAAATAGCCTGCAGCCAGGTCCAGGAAACTGCCAAGGTAGCCGAAGTGAAAAAAGCCGAGGTCAAGCCAATAGAACTTGGCGGAAAGCGGAAAATCTCACCTCGCGCCCTGCGCCTGGCCCAGGACAAAGGGGTGGACATTAACCTGGTAGCTGGCAGCGGACCGGAAGGCAGAGTAGTGGAGCAGGATGTCCTGGATTATGTGGAAGCAGTGGCCAAAGAACAGGAACCCCAGATTATTCCCATGGAGGGCATGCGGGGAATAATCGCGGAGCGGATGTCGGAAAGCTGCCGGAATGCAGCCCGGGTTACCATCATGCAGGAAGTGGACGTAACCAATCTTCAGGACCTCCGGGAGAAGCTCAATATTTCTTTTGTGGCCCAGGGTAAAGACAAGATTTCTTACACTGACCTCCTGGCAGCAATCGTGGCCAGAGCCCTTAAAGAAAATCCTCTGCTAAACGCCAGGGTTTCGGCAGAGGAGATAGAACTCTGCGGCTCGGTAAACCTGGGTATTGCCGTAGCTTTGGATGATGGCCTTGTAGTGCCGGTTATGCACCAGGCTCACAGATTGTCCCTTGAACAGATCTCCGTCAATATCAAGTCACTGGCGGCAAAAGCCCGCAGCGGGGAATTGGAACCGGACGAGCTTCGAGGAGGCACCTTTACTGTCAGTAACCTCGGTATGTTTGGTGCGGAAGGCTTTACTCCCATCATTAATCCCCCGGAAACTGCAATTTTAGGCGTGGGGAAAATGCTGGAGAAACCGCTCCTGAAAGATGGTCTCTTGGAAAGACGCCTGACTATGACCCTGAGCCTTTCCTTTGACCACCGGGCGGTGGATGGCAGTCCGGCGGCCCAGTTCCTGAACAGGGTAAAGGAACTGATGGAAAATCCGCATCCTCTGTTTAGGATGGAGGAAACCAACCTCAGACGTCCCTTGGTTACAGGCGGGGGGAAGGATCCCAAGAAGATACTGGAGTCCTTTACTGATGGCATGGGCAGGTTTAGTGAGGAAGCTCCCGACATCGCCATGGGCTTTAACTCATTGATGGCTCCCGCCTTTGCCGAGGGTGAGTTGTCCACCAGGGAAAAGGAGCTTATGGCAGTAGCCCTGTCAGTGTATATCAAGTGTGAGTACTGTATTGCTGCCCATGTGTACAAGGCTATTCAGGCCGGGGCCAATGCCGAGGAGATCTTTGAGGCTGCAGGAGTGGCAGTGGCCTTTGGCGGCGGGCCGGCTATGGCTTATACGGTAACCCTTGTTCAGGATTGTGTGAAGGCCTTTTCCGAGGAATAAGCCTGGGAGGGATAGCTATGGCGGGACCTTGGCGGTTATTGGACACCGGTCTCCGAAACGCGGCAGAGAATATGGCTCTGGATGAAGTGGTACTAACCGCCCGGGACCGGGGGTGGGTACCCGACACCCTGCGTTTTCTGCAGTTCCGGCCCAGGTGTGTCCTGGTCGGATACCACCAGGCAGTAGACCTGGAGGTGCGCGAGAACTTTTGCCTGCAAAACGGGATTGAGATCAACCGGCGCATAACAGGCGGTGGAGCGCTGTACTGGGATGAAAAGCAACTGGGCTGGGAGATTATTGCTCACCGGAACCTGATATCCAGGCTGGGTGACGTCCAGCGGGTGTATTCCACTTTAAGCCAGGGTCTGGTGGAAGGACTACGGGATCTGGGTATCCAAGCATGCTTCCGGGCCCGCAATGACATTGAAGTAAAAGGACGTAAAATTTCGGGTATCGGGGGAACGGAAAAGGGCAATGCCTTCCTCTTTCAGGGTACTTTGCTTATAGATTTCGATGTGGAAACAATGTTTCACTCTTTGCGTATTCCGGCAGAAAAGCTTAAAGATAAAGAGATATCTTCGGCTAAGGAGAGAATTACCTCAATTGCTCAGGAATTAGGATCTGCACCCCCAACCGAAACAATTAAATCCGCCCTGGCGGCAGGATTTAGCCGGGCTTTGGGGGTGCAGTTCTGTCGGGGAAACTTAACCCCCGAAGAGGAAGAATTATTGGGGTCGGAGTCCGTGAAGTTTGCTTCCCCGGAATGGATTTATGGCGTCAAGAAGTCTTCGCTGCACGGGGAGGAGTTGCGGTCATTGTACAAAGCCCCGGGGGGGATTATCAGAATATCGCTGATGCTGGATATTCCGGGAGGCCGCATCAAATACGCCCTGATTACCGGGGACTTTTTCGCCTACCCCCGCCGGGCCGTTTATGACCTGGAAGCCCTGCTGAAAAACTGTTCCTATGAAGGTGAACACCTGGAGAGGACGGTCCGGGAATTTTTCGCTCAACATAAGGTGAACATTCCGGGCATTACCTGGCAAGACATCTGTACAGCCTTGCGGGCTGCCATTAACCGGTCCGGGATGGTTGCCAGGGGCTTCTCCGCGGACGAAGCCAATGCCGTTACAGAAGTTATCAGGAATGACTTCCCTGGCACCACCGGTATGCTCTTCCTCCTGCCCTATTGTGCCAAAAAACCGTCCTGTCCCTGGCGCCAGAAGCAAGGATGTGTTCAGTGCGGGGAGTGTACAATAGGAGAGGCTTACCGGTTGGCTGCGGCCAGGAGGATGGTCCCTGTAAGCATAAATAATTATGAGGAACTTAAAAAGGTCTTAAGCACCTACAAAGCACAGGGCTGTCCCGGTTTTGTGGGCTGCTGTTGTGAACCCTTTTACGCTAAGCACCAGCAGGACTTTTTAGATATCGGAATACCCGGTGTCCTGATTGATATCGACAATGTAACCTGTTATGAACTGGGCAGGCTTGATGAGGCCAAGTCCGGAAATTTTGACCGCCAAACCCACTTAAAGCTTCCTCTTCTCGAAAAGGTTCTCGACAGGTTAATTGGCCGCGACCGGGAGGTAGTAGAGGATTGCATGGTGGTTGGAAGACGGGAAAGACCACCCTGGCTGACAGTGCCTGTTCCTGAGGACGGTGTTCTGGATTCTATGGAAGCACTGCTGCGCCGTGCGGAAGTATACACTGTTTGCGAGGGAGCTATGTGTCCCAACATGGGGGAATGTTTCGGCCGGGGGACCGCTACCTTTATGATCCTTGGCAAGATTTGCACCCGGAACTGCCGTTTTTGTGCCGTGAATAAGGGTAGGCCTGAATCCCTGAAACCGGGTGAACCCTTTAAGGTGGGAGAGGCTGTGGTAAAACTGGGACTAAAGCATGTGGTGATAACTTCGGTCACCAGGGATGATCTGGCCGACGGTGGCGCAGGTCACTTTGCTCTCACTATCAAGGCGGTGCACAACCTCTCTCCGGGAACTTCGGTCGAGGTACTAATCCCGGATTTTCTAGGCTCTGTGGAGGCTCTCCGGTTGGTGACTGCGGCCCGGCCTGAAATAATTGGCCATAACATTGAGACTGTGCCCAGGCTCTATTCCCGGGTAAGGCCTCAGGCTGATTACCGGCGGTCTCTGGAGGTGCTGGACAGGGTGAAGCGCCTGGACCCGGGTATCAGTACCAAGTCGGGCATCATGTTAGGATTGGGGGAGACCGAGTCAGAAGTAATTGAGGTACTAACAGATTTACGGGAAGTGGGTTGTGATTTTGTCACCTTGGGTCAATATTTGCAGCCAACTAAGCAACATTTGCCCGTACAGGAGTTTATTACACCCGAGGTTTTTGAAAAGTACGGCCGGCGAGCTGAGGAAATGGGATTTAGCCATGTCGTGTCCACCCCTTTGGCGAGGAGTTCCTATCACGCCGAACAGGCCGTAAAAACAAGTGCACAAGCTCCCCACTGTTAACTCTGGGTAAAACTCTTAGCGGAGGTGAGATAATGGCTGTTATTGAAGGGTATCAAATGCCGGAAGGACTTTATTATACGGAAGATCATGCCTGGCTCAAGCCGGAGGATAGCGGCAGGGTCAGAATCGGCCTGATTGATTTTGCCCAAAAGCTGGCCGGGGAAATATCCTTTGTGAAGGTGCCTAAAACCGGAAAAGAAGCAGTGCCCGGAAAAGTTCTCTTTTCCCTCCAGTCAGGTAAGTGGGCGGGCAAGGTTTCTGTCCCCCTTGCCGGGACGATAGTGGAGGCAAACAAAGAACTTCTTAATGAGCCCCAGACCATTAACCGGGATTGCTACGGGGCCGGTTGGGTGGCGGTAATCCAGGCCAGCAACCTGCCGGCGGAACTGGCTAAGCATATGACGGGTGAGGTTGCCCATGAATGGCTTAAGAAAGAGGTGGCCAGGCTTAAGACTGAACAGGGAAAGTAGATTAGCCGGTCGACTGAATTCCACCATTTTACCGATTGGCTAACAAATGGGGGTAAAAGCCATGTTGAATGAATTAAAGGAAGTATTTGGTGCACGCTATACAGACTCTCCCTTTGAGCGCCGGTTTTATTCCCGGGATGTAGCATATCTTCCGGAGTTTTTGATCTCGTTGTTAAGCAACCCTCTGCCGGACATGGTTTTTAGGCCGTTAAATGCCGAAGAGGTGAGCCGGATTATTCCCTTTGCCACGGTCGAAAACCTGGCGGTAACTCCCCGCGCCGGCGCCTCCACTGCTCTGGGAAACTCGGTGCCAACACGGGGGGGTATTGTCCTGGACCTTAACGCTCTCAAAGGAGTGGTGAGATTTAGCGCTTCTGAAGAAAAAGTAAGGGTTCTGCCCGGTACCACCTGGGCTGAACTGGACAGCTACCTGCGGCCAAGGGGTTACACGGTGTGTGCTTACCCTACCAGCGCTTTTGTGGCTACCATAGGGGGTTGGTTTTCCGTTGGAGGGTATGGCATAGGCAGTATTGAACACGGTCCCCTCGTGAATCAGGTGAGTTCGCTGGAAGTGGTCCTGCCATCCGGGGAGATCCGGCGATTAACCCAGGAGTCTGAGCCTCCCCTGCAGTGGTTTGCCGGTACCGACGGTACCCTGGGGGTAATCACGGAGTTAGAACTTAAGGTCAGGCCTGTCCCGGAAGCTATGAGCCATTTTTTACTGGTGGGCAAGGATCCTGCAGGGCTCATCCAAGCTGCCCAGGATTGTCTCGCCGGTATGCAGGGAATTCTCCACAACCTGCATTATAACAGTAAGGCTTTTAATCAAGCTTTAAAAAGTAAGGGTTTGGTAGGTTCTGAGCCGGGGAACTATCACAGTCTGAGCGTTGATTTGGAAGGTACCCGGACCCAACTGGACCAAGGGGAGGCGGTACTCCAATCTATTGTGACCAGGTTGGGACTCAGGCTGTTGGATTCCGAAACAGCCCGGGAAGAGTGGGAAAACAGATTCCAGTCCCTACGGGTCATGCGTGTCCATCCCTGCCTGCTGGGAGGCGAACTGCTCCTGCCGCTGAACTCTTTGAACCAATACCTGGAGCAGCTGGAAAACCTGGGACGCCGGGCGGGAGTAGAGATGCTGACTTATGGCCATATTGTGTCGCCGGATAAAGTCCTGGTCATGTCACTGTACCCGGCGGATGAAAGGCGAACATTCAGGTATCTTTGCGATACCAGTCTGATTATGGAGATTTACCGCCTGGGTATCAAGTTGGATGGAGTCCCCTATCTTGTTGGTTTTTGGAATACCCCGTATGTTAAGGATATCTATAATTCTGAAAGATTAGCAGAACTCAAAAGGCGAAAAACCTTATTAGACCCTAAAGGTATTATGAACCCAAGCAAGGCCTATCGTCCTCCGCTTCTCCTCCGGCCAGCCCTGTTTACTTTGGGAATGAAAACCTTAGGTATGGTCCGGCAGATCTTTACCAAGGAGGCGAACAGGCATGAGCAGCAATAAACCGGTATTCCAGGGGTTGGCAGAGGAGGCCAGGATTTGTGCCAGTTGTGGCTCCTGTCGCCCGGTTTGCCCTGTGTACACTGAACTGGGTTGGGAATCGGCGGCTCCACGGGGAAGAATCACGCTGGCCAGGAAAATATTTGTGGACTGTGAAGAGGATGCACTTTCCGGGCGGTATATTAACCGGGCCTTGCAGTGTACATTGTGCAGTAACTGCCGGGAGGTGTGCCCAACCCGGATTGATACCCGTGAACTCTGGCTGGTGCTTCGCCAGGCTATTGCCGCCCGGGGAAAGAGTCCGGAAGCATTTGCTAAACTTGTGGAAAATATCCTCCAAAATAAAAATATCAGCGCTGCTTCCAATGCTTCCAGGCTGGATTGGGCAGAAGAACTGGATGATCCTGAAATTTTCACCACATCGGAATCCGCTGAAGTGGGCTATTTTGTAGGATGTCTAGCTTCTTTTTACCCCATGGTTGCGGAAATCCCGCTTAGTTTGGTCAGAATAATGGATAAGGCCAATATTAAGGTGACTACTTTAGGGACCGATGAGTGGTGTTGCGGTTTTCCGCTGTTGGGCGCCGGTTATCCTGAAGAGACTAGAGCTTTGGCAGAACATAATGTTAAAAGGATTCAGGAACAGGGTATAAAAAGCCTGGTTACCGGCTGCCCTTCCTGCTATCACACCTGGAAACAGCATTATCCTAAGGTTTTGGGCAAGCCGTTAGAATTTAGGGTTTTCCACGCTACACAGTTCCTGGCCCACCTCATTGAGGATGGAAAGTTAGATTGGTCCGATTTTGAGGAACTTGATGAAGTGGTTACCTACCATGACCCGTGTGATCTTGGCCGCAATAGTGGAATTTACGATGCTCCCAGGGAGGTCCTTAAGAATATTCCCGGAGTAACTTTGGTAGAAATGGAGCATAACCGGGAACATGCCCTTTGCTGTGGCGGGGGTGGAAACGTCCAGGCCGTTGACCCCGGGTTGACCGCTGCTATTGCTGACCGCCGGATAGAGGAAGCCGTCCGGACGGAGGCATCAATCTTAGTCACCGCCTGCCAGCAGTGTGTTCAGGTACTCACGGAAGCTACCCGGCGTAACAAGGCTAAACTCCGGGTCATGGATATCAACCAACTGCTGTGGATGGGCTGGGAATAGCCGTAGCGGTAATTGCAGTAAAGGCAGGTGAACTAATGTGCAGGTAGGTCAGTGGTATTTTCCTGATCAGCTCTGGTACACCCGGGAGCATTTGTGGCTAAAAGTTGAGGGACAGGTGGCTGCTGTGGGCTTAACAGACTATGCCCAGGACACCAGGGGGGATGTTTTATATCTGGGGCTCCCCAAGGACGGTTTGCAGGTTTCCAGGGGAGATTCCATTGCTTCCATTGAAACCGGGAAATGGGTGGGAAGAATCTGTTCCCCTGTGTCAGGTACCATTGTCGAGGTAAATCAGCGTTTGTCCGGTGAACCTCAGCTAATTAATAAGTCACCATACGAAGAGGGCTGGATTTATCGTATTCAACTGGCCGGCCCGGAGGAAACAGACGGGTTTTTCCAGGGTGAAAAATTTTTTCAATGGTTAGCAGCGGAAATTGCGGCAGCAGGAGACCGGTAATCAAGGATAGGTTTGGCAGGAGGGTATGCCATGGCCAAGTGGGAAACGGATATTCTGGTGGTTGGAGCCGGGCCGGCGGGCTCAATTGCTGCCCGGGAAGCTGCTGCCGGAGGGGCCAAGGTAGTTCTTATAGAAAGAAAAAGCACCGTGGGTATTCCGGTTCAGTGCGCCGAGTATGTACCGGCATCTGTAAGGGAGTTTACCGGCGCTCATATGGGCAGTGTTGTACAAAGGGTCAAAGGCATCCGTACCTTTATTCAACAGAGTGAAGCAGCTTATACAAAGGCGCCGGGGTATATTTTGGAGCGGTCTGTCTTTGACCGGAATCTGGCCTGGGAAGCCCGGGACCAAGGAGCTACTTTACTCCTGAGTACTGTCCTCCTGGAAAAGAGCCCGCATGGAGAAGTGCTTTACCATCAAGGCAAGAAGCCGGAGATTGTCCCGAAGGTAATAATCGGCGGGGACGGCCCGCGGTCCTTGATTGCCGGCCGGATCAATAATTCCGGACCGGTGTTGGCGGTTGCCGCTCAATATACTCTGGAGTTAACTGCGGAATTAGAAGATGTGGAGATTTATCTCGACTTTGCCTTTCCGGGAGGGTATGCCTGGCTGTTTCCCAAAGGGCAGTTTTGCAACCTGGGGGTCGCTGTGGACCGGCGCTTTGGAGCGAAGGTATTGCCGGCCCTGCACAACTTTTTGGAGTTTATTTTAAAGGCGGGTAAGCTTCGTTCCGCGCAGCCGGTTAAGAAAACAGGGGGGGTCCTGCCAATCAGCGGTCCTTTACCTAACACTCAAAAGGAAAATATCCTGCTGGTGGGCGATGCGGGCGGATTTACCCATCCCATTACCGGCGGAGGGATTCTCCATGCTTTGATTAGTGGACAACTGGCAGGAAAAATTGCTGCTCATGCTGTAAAGAAAGACGACCTGACTCTTCTCGGAAACTATGAGGAAAACTGGCAGGCAGTTCTAGGTGATACCTTGGAGAGGGGGTCAGCAAAAAGGAACTACTTAACAGAGCAGTGGCAAGATCTAGGGCGAAAAGATTTTCAGCTCCTGGCCAGGCGAACCTGGATTGCCTTTAGGGAATACTTTCGGGGTTGCACTATTGAGTAGAATTATGACTGCCCAGTTTAGTATAACGATAGATGCCATGGGTTTTGTACAGTACTATGCAAAGGTGGGGAGGGGTAACGGATGGAAAGCTTAGAAAGTCCTAAATATATTCAGACCAGTCTTGCTGCGGCCATAACCTTAAAATTAAAGAAAGGGAAGTTTTACCGGGAAGCCAGACTAAATTGCCTAAATCTGCTATTAAGTTATGAAAGCGGCTGTAAAGGACGCTGTGCCTACTGTGGTCTAGCCAAAGACCGGATAACCCGGGTGGACGAGAGTACATTTATCCGGGTTAAATGGCCGAAATATGAATTTGAGGAAATTTTGCGGCAGGCCAAAAAAGAACAGGATAATCTAAAGCGCGTTTGTGTGGCTATGGTTACCAACCCACGGGCCCTTGACGATTGTAATTATTTGGTACGCAGGTTAAAAGAAGATACCGGTCTACTCATCAGTGCCCTGGTTACCCCGACACTGATCCGAAATAAGAGTCAGATCGCGGAATTGAAGGAAAACGGGGCGGATAGCCTGGGTATAGCGGTGGATACGGCTACAGAGAAGCTTTTTGAGCGTTTTCGTGGTTTAGGTGTCCAGGGACCTCATCATTGGGCGCATTACTGGCAGGTTGTCCAGGATGCAGTGGATGTTTTCGGGGCCAATAATGTTAGCGTACATCTCATCGTAGGGCTGGGAGAAACGGAAGCTGAAATGGTAGAGGTAATCCAACGGGTGTATCAGTTAAAAGCAATTCCTCACCTTTTTGCTTTCTACCCTGAGAAGGGTAGCCCTTTGGAAATGCTTGGGCAGCCTCCCATCGGTCAATACCGGAGAATCCAACTGGCCCGTTACTTAATTGTTAATGGCTTGGACCATAGGGGACAGATGAAGTTTAACTCTGCCGGGCAATTGACCGCTTTTGGCATTAACATAGAACCAACAGTAAATACGGGGTTGCCGTTTATGACCTCCGGTTGCCGGGATTTACAAGGAGAGGTGGCTTGTAACCGCCCTTACGGTAATGAGCGGCCCGGTGAGCTGCTGTACAATTATCCCTTCAGACCAACCGGGGAAGATCTGGAATTAATCCGGAAACAACTGTGGCCAGGTTTAGAGAGAAACCTTGCAGCAGTCAGGTAGCATTAATCCCGGAAGAACTGCAGGTTATAAGGATATTGGGTAAAAGTTCTCTGGGGAGGTTGAGGAGGATGGATTGGAGTTGCAACAATGGATCTGCACTGAAGGATGAGGTTCCTGGTTACCCGGAAGACTTGGCCGCGTTGCTTTCCCGGGCCTGGGGGGTAAGACAAAGAATTTTTCCGCCGGAAATTACCTTTGCTGTTCCGGGAGGTCGGAAATATGATACTTCGGCTTTCAGTAACAACCGGGAAAATTTCTTGAGCGTCAGTATAACCGGAAAATCCTGTGCCCTGCTTTGTGATCACTGCTCCGGACGCATGCTGGCGGGCATGACTCCAGCCACCAGCCCTGAAGAACTCCTGGCTTTAGCAGGCAGGCTGAGGGATAAGGGAGCTCAGGGTTTACTTATTAGCGGAGGGTGTGACCGGGAGGGGCGTGTTCCTATAGATAGTTTTCTTCCGGCGATTGCTGATATTAAAACAATGGGTCTGCAGGTTATTGTGCATACTGGGTTGATTTCCGGGACCCAAGCAAAAAAGTTAAAGGAAGCCGGGGTTGACCAAGTTCTATTAGATGTTATCGGAGACAGGTATACAATTCAGAAGGTTTACCACCTGGATAAGACTCCGGGAGATTATTACCGTTGCCTGGAAGAAATTCTGGGAGTGGGGTTGGACGTTGCTCCTCATATAGTTATAGGATTGCAGTACGGTCAAATCAGAGGCGAATATGCGGCATTGCGGGAAATAGCCCGCATAGGAGTGCAACGTCTGGTGCTGGTAGCTTTACGAGCGTTACCGGGTACTCCAATGGCAGGTTTGCAAATAGTGAATTACCGGGAGATAGCCTGTCTGGTTGCCGAAGCGCGGTTGGCATGTCCCCGGACTTATATTTCTTTTGGCTGTGCCAGGCCATTCGGTAAGGAGAAAGCTTTTCTGGAGCAATCTTTAATCGATGCCGGGGTTAATGCCATGGCTTATCCTGAGGAATCGTCGATAGCTTATGCGAAATCCAAAGATTTGGCTTACAGCTTCGTGGAAAAGTGTTGCAGTTGTGTTTGACTTTATGCTGCTGCCTAGTCTATGCACCTCTGATTTAGCATATACTATCACTATGATGAGTATTACCGCATCCGGGGCTGGGACTTAAAGTAGCGGAATTGTTCCAGAAAGCCTCGTCTATTTTCCACGCCCGCCAAAAGGTCCTATCAGCAGTTTTCCGTACGGAATCCTGCTTATTAAGCCGGTAACTCCCAAGGAGAGCAGGGTACAAAGCATAAAGGCCAAGGTGCTTGCCCAGACATAATTAGCTAAGGGGACGAATCCGGTCAGGGCCTTGTTTACATAATTCAGAGCCAGGGCATGCACTAAATACGCCCCGTAAGAGTACTTTCCGGTAAAGTCCAGTAGTCCCAGGAGTCTTGAGCCGGACTTGGCAATAGCTAAAGAGAGCCCGTAGACCAGCAGGATCTCAGACACTGTGTACAAGAACATCGAAGGCTTCAGCGAGGTTGAATAATTTAGATTAATTCGCCCACCTGAAAGACCCTGCATTAACTCATAACCTATCCAAACAAACAAGGCTACAAAGGCCATGCTATTCCAGCAAACTGAACGGATTATAAAATCCCGCCACTTTGAGATCGAAACTCCGGCGATTCCCCCTAAAACAAAATAGAAGGAGAAAAAGAGGAAATTACGGTCACGAAATTTTATTAAAAGCAGTTGTAAGACGTAAGCTTTAACCTGAAAATGCCCACCGGCGATATAGCCGGCCGAAAACCACATCAGCAGGATATACAGGGCAGCTAATAAGGTTATGACTCCTACGAACCGCAGCTGGGTTGTAATCCAACTGCGGACCCACTTAAATAAAGCCAATAATACGGGGTAAAGTAAATAAAACTGAAAAATCATCACCACAAACCAAAGGTGGTAAGCCCCGGTCCCAAACAGGACATTCCTGGCGAATGCCTTCAACCAGAGGTGATTGATTGCAGGAACACCATGGTAATAGAGATCGTAAATACCTGTCCAGAGTAAATAGGGAAGAAAAATTTCCAGAGTCCTTTTCCAAATAAATTTAGGATAGTCAAGCTGCTCATAATAGTTATAAAAGAGTACAATCCCGGTTACAAAGACAAAAGCAGGGACCGCAAATTTGGTGAAGTTGAAGAGCATTCCCAGCATGACAGCGTCTGAGATTTGAATATCCGCTTTACGGACATAAACCCCCAAGGCATGTTGAAGCACTACTGCTAAGAAAGCCAACCCCCTTAGCACGTCCAATTCGACGATTCTCTCCCGGGGGGCCGCTACAGGTCTCAATATTTCATTTTTCGACAACATCCATGCGCCTCCAAATTGTTGTAGTTAGCGAAGCATCTGTTAGTTTTCGCTGTCAGATCAGGAATATCCTTCCCTCTACCCTCACCAACCAGAAAAAGGGATGTTGACTGTCAAGCTTCCTAACGGCAAGCTAAAGGCCCTTTTCCCGCAGATAGCGGGCCATCACTGAGGCTACGGCAATTCCGCCGGCAATATGGGCGGCAATTAAAACTGTATCAATACCCTTGGCAATTCCCTCCAGGTATTTGCCCTGAATAAAGCTGTTCATGGAGTTGTAGGCTGTACTGCTCATTTAGGCACTCTCATTTTCCGGAAAAGCCAAATTCAAAAAAGCAGCAGATACAGGGATAGTCCTAAGCCCACTCCACCGGCAATGGCAATTGATGCCAACAGAGCCTCAACACCCCTGATCGTCCCTGAAATCAAATCACCGGATATGAAATCCCTGATGGAATTAGTGACTGCGACCACTTTAGAAAGGTTAAACCCTCTCCTTTCAATGGTCCGGACTATAGTAACAGGTTGGGTATCCTTATTATCCACATTCACGATTATCCCTGTGGGGGTGACAAAGGTCTCAATGTA
>JAJZTU010000374.1 GCA_021848765.1 Bacillota bacterium | reverse complement strand
AAAACACAAAATGATAGTTGATTAAAGAAACGGTGGTGGTTGTTCGTCTATATTCCTGTTCCATATTAATATTGTATCAGTTCTGCCAAAATACTACAACAGGATATACAAAAAAAGAAACGAAACGGGAGTCGCCTTCATCCCACGATTGAAACCGTGGGCTTTTGGCTACGTTCCCTGTAAATGGTTTTGTTCCTGACCTGGTTTTATTCTTAATCCAGGAGTTGAAAACCCACCTCCGGTGTTCCCGTAAGGTGGGTTTTTTCGCTCCGGTGCTATTCTTTTGGCGGGTACTTTTCTTCCATTTTGGAATAACCGGCAAATATCAGGTTCAGGATACACCTGGCACAGACATACTTGCCCCGGTAGCTGACAAGATTTAGGGTGCCTTTACAGAATACACAAGGCTTCATCACACATCACCCTTATATCATATGCAAAACTGTTCCCGGTTAAGGCTTGGTACTAGTACTTGGAAAAGCCCAAGGCCTGCATATATTTGTTACAGTTGCGGGCTCCTCCTCCCTCCCCGATTACCTTGAGCACCGCAGGTCCGTCAAGGACCTTCATACCTGCCAGCACCGTTACTCCGACCGGCCAAAAGATGGTGGGCACCAGAGGACTACTTGGGCCCAGGACTGCAATCTGCCTGGCTCCTGTGCAGTAAGGCAGCAGCATGTCTATAGTTTTATTGATTACAGTGGTACCGGTTAGAATAATCACATCACATTGGGGCAGAATTTGGGGGGCTGCCCAGTCCGGGAAAACCCATTCATCCTCCATGGTCCTGCGCTCCAGGATGAAAAGTTCTTTAACCTGTTGCTTAACCCTGGGGACCAGCGGCCCAAAGTGGCCTACCATGCCTACAGTGTCCTGAGGGGTCAAACCCAGCCATTCCAGGCCCTTCCCCTGGCGCAGGCCGGTGTTGCTTTCCAGAACAGCCCTGCTATTGACCACAGCGTTGAGCACTGCCACTCCCACCACAGATTTAAGCAGGTCGGTTGAGGCTGCCAGCGGAATGAGCTGCCGGGCCGGCTGGCCGGTAAAGCTGCCTGCCCCCTCCAGGATTCCCTGGAAATAGCCCAGCTCCTGGTGAAAGGAATAAGCCAGCCCGCAGGAGCCGTCATCAAGCATGGCGGCGGTATAGTTGATACCTACCCTTAGGTCTTGGACAAGCTTGTTTGCCGCCCGGGACATGGCAAACTGGATTAGCTGATCCATCAGCATAAGGCAGCCACCCCCTTTGTGCTTCCTTAATTATATTATAGTATACTTTGGGAGGATTTATAAATTCCTACCGGATAAGACACAATATTGGTATATCCGTTAATCCGGTTTACCAGCTGGAGGTAGAAAAATTGGCTTCTGCTAAACTGAACTATCAACTGCCGTCCTGGCCTCTGATTGATTTTCATGCCCATTTCCCGGTGGCGGGCGACGATATCCTGGGAAAGGTCAATCAAGATTACCAGGAACGTTACGGTCCGGAAAAGCTGTCCCGGCTTAAGGCTTATTCCCTGGAAATGAACCGGCTGTGGAGAAAAGCCTGGTGTTTTCCCGAGCCTGAACCCGTTTTGGAACCGGCTTGGGAGGAGACCGCCCGGCGCTGGTCCCGGGAATTGGCTGAGTACGGGATTGAGAAGATTGTATTTGTAACCGGGGGCGGCAATCAAAACCTTTACCGGATAACTAAAGTTGACCCCGGGAGATTCCTGGGCTTTGCCCACCACGACCCCTTTATGCCCGGTGCTGCGGATGAACTGAAGCGGTCAGTCCGGGAGTATGGCTTCCGGGGATATAAAATCCTGGCCCCTACCCTTTCCGGTCCTTTGAGCGACCCTGCCCTGACCCGACTGTGGGAGGTGGCGGAAGAGCTGGGGGTGCCGGTAATTATCCATTTTGGGGTTTTGGGTGGTGGGGGCGGTATTGGCTGGCACGAAAATATCAGCCCTCTGGCGCTGCATAATGTGGCCAAGGGGTATCCCGGCATCCCCTTTGTCATTCCTCATTTTGGGTGCGGGTATCCCAAAGAACTCCTCCACCTGGCCTGGGTCTGTCCCAATATCTATGTGGATACCTGCGGGAACAACGAGTGGGTACGCTGGATGCCCTATGCTCTAACTTTGGAAGATTTGTTCCGGAGGTTTTATGAGACCATTGGGCCGGAGCGGATTATCTTTGGCAGTGATTCGGAGTGGTTTCCCCGGGGCTTTGCCCTGCGGTATCTCTTGGACCAATTAAGAACATGCTATCAACTGGGTCTGCCTGAAACTGAAATGGCCATGATTTTTGGCGGTAATGCCGCCAGGCTGCTTAAGGTGGACGGAAAGGGTGAAGCAATTGTCCCGGAAGCTTAGCCCGGCTGCAGCCGGTGAAAAAATCCTTACCGTACCGGAGGAAGTTAAGGATTACCTGCCTTATCATCTGACGGGAAATGAATATGTGTCTCTCCCCCTGATTAACCCTGTTACCGGCGGTCTGGAAAGGGTCAGTGTACTGCACATGGGCACAAGGGGTTTGTTGGAATTCTGCGTCAGTGCAGGCCGGCCTTTGTTGGA
>JAJZTU010000057.1:12941-14130 GCA_021848765.1 Bacillota bacterium | reverse complement strand
TTCATTCCGGCCGCAGGCTCATCCAGCAGGAGGAGGCGGGGCTGGGCAGCCAGGGCACGGGCAATTTCCAGCCGGCGCTGCTCGCCGTAAGGCAGGTTTTTGGCGATTTCGTCCTTTTTATCATCTAGTTTGAATATTTTTAGAAAATCCAGAGCCTTGGCAGTCATTTCCTCTTCTCCGCGGAAGTGCGTGGGAAGCCGGAAAATAGAGCTGGCTACAGTGTGTTTGGCGTGAAAGTGATAGGCGATTTTTACGTTATCTATCACCGGCAGGTCCCCGAACAGCCGGATGTTCTGGAAGGTCCGGGCCACTCCCCGCTGGGTGATCTGGTAGGGCTTCAGGCCTACTATACTGGAACCGTTAAAGTTAATCTGGCCTTCTGTAGGTTGGTAGACTCCGGTGAGCAGGTTAAAAACTGTGGTCTTACCCGCTCCGTTGGGTCCGATCAGGCCAATGAGCTCACCCTGGTCGATCGCAATATTGCAGTTGGATACAGCCTTTAAGCCACCGAACTGGATGGTCAGCTTATTAACCTCGAGCAAGGCCACGGCCATCACCCCGTTTCTTCTTAAATAAATCCAGTCCGAATTCTTTAGTCCCCATGATTCCTTGCGGCCGGAAGAGCATCATGATGACCAGGAGCAAAGAGTAGACAATCATCCGCACTTCCGGATAGTTTTGCAGGGCAGCGGAGATGACGGTAATTAAAGTGGCCCCGACTATGGACCCGGAAATGCTGCCCAGTCCGCCCAACACCACATAGACCAGGATCTCAAAGGACCGCAGGAAGGTGAACGAGTTGGGGTGGGCTATATAGAAGTAATGGGCATAGAGAGCCCCGGCCACACCCGCGAAAAAGGCGCCCATAGTGAAAGCCATGACTTTGTACTTGGTGGTGTTGATTCCCATGGCCTCAGCGGCAATTTCATTTTCCCGGATGGAGATACAGGCCCGTCCATGGGTGGAACGAATAAAGTTGCGGATTATAATCACTGTGCCGGTGGTCATCAGGAAGAGCCAGGTCCAGGTAGTATACTGGGGAATGCCCATAAACCCGCTGGCGCCGCCTACATAATCGGTATTCAGAATCATAACCCTGATAATCTCACCCATGCCCAGGGTGGCAATAGCCAGATAGTCCCCTTTCAGGCGCAGGGTGGGCATTCCAATGATGAAGCCAATGACAGCG
>JAJZTU010000057.1:0-12931 GCA_021848765.1 Bacillota bacterium | reverse complement strand
AATTGCGGCAGCCATCACCATATCTCCCCCAAAGGCGGCAGCAAACTGCGGGGCCAGCTTGACACTGACAATTGCGGATACATAAGCGCCAATGGCCATAAACCCGGCATGCCCGATGGAAAACTGACCGGTAAAACCATTGATCAGGTTCAGGCTGACCGCCAGAATTATGTTCATCCCAATCACAAAGATGTTTAACTTATAATAGTCATCAATCAGGCCCCGGTCTAAACCCAGTTGGACAGCCAGCCAGAAGCAAAAGAGCAGTACTCCGGTAATTGCTGAGCTTAAGACTGTTTTGCGCATGTTTTCTGTCATCTCTTTCACCTACACTTTCTCTCTGACGTTTTTGCCGAAGATTCCTGACGGCTTCACTAACAGGATGATAATCAGGATTAGGAAGGCAACAGCGTCCCTGTAGGTGGACTTGTAAAAGCCGCTGACCATGGCTTCGGTGGTCCCCATCAAGAGTCCGCCCACCACTGCCCCGGGTATACTGCCGATTCCACCCAGTACAGCAGCCACAAAGGCTTTAAGGCCGGGCATAATCCCCATCAGAGGATCAAAGGAGTTGTAGGAAATGGCGAAAAGCACACCGCCTACGGCCGCCAATGCGGAACCAATGGCAAAGGTTACTGAGATTACAGAGTTGGCATTTATCCCCATCAGGGTAGCAGCTTCTGTGTCGTGGGACACAGCACGCATGGCTTTTCCGATTTTAGTATGGTGGACGACATACTGTAGCGCTATCATTAACGCTACGGAGACAATCATAACCCAAATCTGCTGCTGGTTGATATACAAACCGGAAAACTGGTAAACCTTCTCAGGCACAATTCCTGCAGGAAAAGTTCTGGGTTGGGGAGAAGCCACATACATAGTACCGTATTCGAGAAACAGAGAAACACCCATGGCAGTAATCAGGGCTGCTATCCGGGGTGCATGGCGCAAGGGTTTATAGGCCAGCCTTTCGATAATTACCCCGATAAGGGCACAGACCACCATAGCGAAGATAATCGCAGCTATTAAAACCAGAGGAGTCGCACCAAAGTTTCCGATCAGGTAATTAGCCGCAATAAACCCGGCAAAGGAGCCCAGCATAAAAATATCTCCATGGGCAAAGTTTATTAAGCGGATAATCCCATAAACCATGGTATAGCCTAGGGCGATAAGGGCGTAAATACTACCGAGGGAGATGCCGTTGATCACCTGCTGAATAAATTCCAAGGATTTCACCCCAATCTAAAAAATAAAGAGAAAAACATACCGATGAGGGGGTAATCCCCCCTCATCATCCTTGTTACAGGTAGAGCTTCTTAATGGTTATTAAGGATTAACTTTAGCCCTGAAGACCTGCTTGCCGTCCTTCATTTCTAAAATAGCGGCAGCCTTGATAGGGTCATGCTTTTCATTCAAGGTGATTTTAGCGGTGACAGCCTCCAGATCCTTTGTAGCAGCCAGGGCGTCCTTAATCTTCACAGGCTCGGCAGACCCGGCCTTTTCTACAGCATTAATCACCATGAGGCCGGCATCATAGCCCAGTACGGCCATCGAATCGGGAACACTGCCATACTCTTTCTGGTAATCTGCTACGAACTTGACAATCTTGGGATCGGGATCGGTAGAAGCATAGTGATTGGAGAAGAAGGTATTGTTCAGGACTGCGGCGCCGGCAATTTCAACCAGTTTGGGGGAATCCCAGCCATCGCCGCCCATAAAGGGTACGGTAATTCCCAGTTCACGGCCTTGCTTAACGATTTTACCCACTTCTTCATAGTAACCGGGGACGAAGATAGCCTCGGGGTTCAGACCCTTAATTTTGGTAAGGACTGCTTTAAAATCACTGTCCTTCTGCACATAGGCCTCTTCACCCAGAATTTCCCCTCCGTTTTTAATGAAGGCTTCCTTGAAGAACTTGGCCAGGCCTTTACTGTAATCAGAACTGCTGTCGATGAGGATGACAGCCTTTTTGGCTTTGAGGTCCTTGGCAGCGAAGTTGGCCATAACAGTTCCCTGGAAGGGGTCAATGAAGCAGGCCCGGAAAGCAAATTCATTGGTCTTGCCATCAGCTTCGTTAACAGTTACCTTGGGGTTAGTAGCAGAAGAAGAGACTACAGGAATCTGTTTCTGGGTAGCGATAGGAATAGATGCCAGGGTGTTGCTGCTGGTGGTAGCGCCGATGATAGCAACTACTTTATCCTGGTCAATGAGCTTGGTAACTACGTTAGCAGACTCTTCCGGAGCGGATTTGTTATCACCGGAAACAGCTTCGAATTTTTTGCCGCCCAGAACACCGCCGGCTTCGTTCTTTTGTTTGAAAGCCAGCTTCACGCCATTGAGGGCCGCCTGTCCAAAGGTAGCCTGCCCACCGGTCATTTCAAAGTTAGTTCCGATTTTGATCACATCACCTGCGGGAGCTTCCGCTTTCTTTTCTCCCTCTTTTTTCTCTCCGCCAGACGGCGCTCCGCCGCCACATCCGGCCAGTGTTAAAGTCAGGGCTAAAACTAACATCAGGGCCAGGACAGTAGTAAGCTTCCCTTTTCTAAACATTTCTTTTCCTCCTTAAAGTGTGGATGAAGTCTTTGTGGATGTACATCTCACTCCTCACGCTTCCCCGCAACACCTCCCTGATAGGAATTTTAACTAAAAACTCCTAAATTAATAATTGAGCAACTAGCCTGCTGTTTTTCTTAGTTCACAGAGCGTTGTTGCTCACTTTTTTACTGTTCTATATTAGATTTTTTATTTACAGACTTATTATATAACTCGGTCCGAAAGCATGTCAATAACTTTTTAGCGCTGGGTGACAAGCCAGTCAGCCCAATCTTTAAGCCCCTCCCCGGTACGGGCAGAGACCTCAAAGATTGGAATCCCGGGATTGATGCTGAGGATGTCCAGCTTCATGTTTTCCAGGCTGACCTCACAAAAGGGCAGTAAATCAACCTTGTTCAGGATTACCGCAGAGGACTGGCGGAAGATCAGGGGGTATTTCAGGGGCTTGTCGTCTCCTTCGATGACGCTGAGGACCGCTATTTTAAGGTGTTCGCCCAGATTGAATTCTACCGGACAAACCAGATTACCCACATTTTCAATAATCAGCAGGTCCAGTTCTTCCAGATTGAGTTCCGGCAGGGCCTTGGCTACCATGGCTGCATCCAGGTGGCAGGCTCCTCCGGTATTGATTTGGGTTACAGGAATACCGTGCTGTTCGATGCGGTCAGCGTCCTTGGTAGTGTAGATGTCTCCCTCGATTACCCCGAGTTTGAGCCTGTCTTTTAATAAATCAATGGTCTTTTCCAATACTGTGGTTTTACCCGCTCCCGGAGAACCCATGATATTTATGACTTTTAGTTTTACGTCATCAAACTTTGCCCTGTTAGCTGCCGCCAGTTCTTCGTTTCCGGACAGTACGTCCAGTTTTACTTTAATCTCCATTTCTACTCGACCTCCAGGCTTTCTACCTTTAGTTCACGTCCTGATAGAATCTTTACCCCCGGACTGTTACAGTTGGGGCAAAGGAATATGGGTTCTTCCAACTCCCGGATTTGACCGCAGGCCGTACATTCAATCAGCAGGGGGACCAGGTCAATTTCCAATTGCGCACCCTCCACCTTGGTCCCCCTGGCAAATGCAGCAAAACACATCTGCAGGGAATCCGGCACAGCATTGGTCAAGGCGCCGACCTGGAGGCGAACCTTAGTGACTTTATCGACCTGGTGCCGGGCCAGGGTCTGTTCGATAATAGTGAAAATCCCTTGCATTAGGGACATTTCGTGCATTATTTCACCCCATCATTCATCCTGCAGCTCATGCAGGGTTTCTTCGTCGATATAACCTGTAACCATGGACCGGAGTACTTTCCAGCCGCTCAGCAAAACCAGGTAGATGTGCACTGCAGCGGTGCAAACAAAGACCCAGGTAATCATGTAGTGTATTTTGCGCAAAAGGGCTACACCGCCTAAAATATGGGCCAGCCAGCCCAGCTGTCCCGGCAGGTATAGTATGAACCCCGTAAGCGCCTGAATTATCAACAGTACCGGCCAGACGGTGTAAAGCATTTTCTGGCCGGGGTTGTATTTTTCATAGTGAGGGTGATGCTCAGACAGAAACAGGTAATATTTAAGGAGCCCGGGCAGGTCCCTGATATCTTTGGGTCGAAAAAACCAGTCCTTGTGGTCACCGGTGAGCAGGGCATAGAGCAGGCGGTAGATTACTCCCCAGGTCACAATGTACATAAAAACAAAGTGCAGAAACCGGGCGTCATCCATGGAACCAAGTGCTTTCAAACTGACCGGGGAATGAATATAAGCCCCCGACCAGGTTAAGAGGCTGATGGATAACATATTGCTCCAGTGGATAACCCGGACCGGCAGGGGATGCATGAATACTTGGGCCAAAATGTCACCTCCTTAGTGTGCCGCACAGGCCAGGCAGAGGTCAAAGGAGCGGATTACCCTGTAAACCTCCAGGGGGTTGGTTGTATCCGGTACAGGGGTCCCCACCAGGGCCTGCTCTAAAGGACCGGGCTTTCCGCTGTCATCTCTGGGAGAGGCGTTCCAGGTGGCTGGAGCAATGACCTGATAGTTGTGGATGACAGCGTTTTTGACCTCCAAGCGGTGAAGCAGCGCTCCCTGGGGAGCTTCGGTTATTCCGGTTCCCTGGGCCAGAGGGGTGGGGTTCAAGTTTACCGCTACCGGTTTTCCCGGCTCCAGTTGATTTAACCATTCGTCCAGCGCCCCTGCCAGGAGCAGGCTCTCTTCTGCCCGGGCAATGTGCCTGCCCATGGCTGAAAAGGCCTTGTCCCCTAACGCTTTTACCCCGGAATGTCCATGGATAACCATCCTGGCCAGGGCTCCCACTTCATAGGCGGTACCTTCATAACGTGGAGCTTTAACCCAACTATATGCTCCCGGCTTTTCGCTCTGGAAAGAGTCTCCCTCATACCAGGCATAGCGGAATTCTTCTTTGATTTTGTCAGGGTCAACCTCACCGGGTTGACCGTTGGTGTATCGACCGCTCTTAAAATAAAATTCGGGCTGCCCCCTTAAACCATCCTTTAGCGGATAGGCCCCCAGGCTTAGTAAGTTCCCGGCTCCCGCCCCATAAGCAAAAGCCTGAGGATTGTACCAGGCCAGGGTATGTACATCCGGAAGATACACATTTTTGATAAAGTCAGCTACTTCTCTCAATCTGGAGCGAAAAGCAGTTACTTTCTGAGCATCTGCATTTTCAGTAACCCCTCCCGGAACCACGGCAGAGGGGTGAGGCATTTTGCCCCCGAAAACGGCCAGCATTTCCTGGACCGTCCGGCTCATTTCCAGGGACAGCAAAAAGTGCTGTACCAGGGCAGCATTGGCCTGAACCGGTAGGGTAGGAGTTATTGCAGGGCCGGGAGTAAAAGGGGCCAGCGGCAGACTGTGAACATAATCAGGCAAAGCTATTTGATAAAAATGATAAATATTTGTGAGCAGGAAATTGGCCCCTAGCAGCAGATTGCGCATTACCCTGGCATTCTCCGGAATGGCAGCCCCGAAGGCCTTTTCCAGAGCCTGGGCTGCCGCTATGCCATGGGCTACAGGGCAGATCCCGCAGATTCTTTGGGTCAGGAGTTGGGCATCCCTGGGGTCGTGTCCCTTGAGGGTGGCCTCCAAGCCCCTGGCCATCGTGCCTGCAACCTTAGACCGGACTACCTTACCACCCTCAATTTCCAGTTCAATTTGTACCTGTCCGGGAACCCGGCTAATTGGGGCCAGCACCAGTTTTGTCAACAGTATCACCACCTCTTTGGACGCCTTTCTTAAGGATGCCAACCCGTCCTTTAATAATATTCCCCGCCAAGTGGGCGCCGATTCCCAGGGCTGTGGCCGTACCGGCCAGCTTGCCCACCGTATCGGCGGTTACTTTAATGCCGGCAAAGGAAATCCTCTCCATACGCCCGTACAGGGGTAAACTGCCGGCAGGGAATTCGGGGTGAGTACAGCTAATGCAGGGGGAACCGGACCTGATACACCAGTTGGTGCCTCCGTTCCACTGGCGCAAAGAACAGTCAGCAAAAGTCATGGGGCCCTTACAGCCAACCTCCAGAAGACAACCGGGTTCCCCGAAGGTCAGGGCAAAAGTGCTGTTATCAAAATACTGGCGGCGGGGGCAATTATCATGAACTACGCCGCCGTAGAACATTTTAGGCCTGCCAAAATCGTCTACCTCCGGCCTTCCATACATGACCAGGTGGGCCAGAGTTCCTACGATCCAATCCGGGTGGGGAGGACAACCGGGAACATTGATTAGCTTTTCAGCATCGACCAGAGCGTTTAATCCCTTGCAGCCGGTTAGATTGGGTTTAGCAGCAGCAGCGCCGCCGTATGCGGCACAGGTACCCACGGCCATGACCAGAGAAGCCTTGGCAGCCAGGTCCTTGACCAGGGTCTGAAAAGTGATAGCCTGCCCCTGGGCATCCACCCCTACTGTACAGTAGTTACCCCCTGCCGCAGTGGGCACAGCACCCTCCACTATCAGGAGAAACTTGCCTCTGGCCTGCTCTGCCGCCTGGCGCAGGTGCTCCAGGGCAGATTGCCCGGAAACACCCCCCAGTTGAGGATGGTGCCGGAGATTGATAATTTCTGTCAGGAGGGCCTTAAGGTCAGGATGTACCGAGTTAAGCAGGGACATGGAACATCCTGAACAGGCAGCTCCCTGGATCCAGAGCACAGTTGGTTTTTTCTGGAGCACACCGTTCAGGGCTTCAGCAAGTTCAGGGAGGAGGGTCTGGGAAAGCCCCAGGGTTGCTGCAGATGCTGCGCATAGTTCCAGAAATTTTCGGCGGCTGATTGGTTTCATTTTTTCTCCCTCCCTGTTTTGCTGTTAATTGCCCAGGCCGAATTCCTTTAGGCGTATATATAGAGTGGCCCTGGGGATGCCCAAGAGTTGGGCGGCGCTTTGTTTGTTGTTTTGGGTGACCTTGAGGGCTTCTTCAATAAGCTGTTTTTCCAGGTCCCGGACTGCTTCCCTTAAAGGACGGACCATAGTAGTCATGTTGTCCGGGTTTACCTCCTGGATATAAGCAGGCAGATGCTCAGGCCTGATGACATTACCATCGGCTACATAAATAGCCCGTTCCAGGACATTTTCCAGTTCCCGGATATTTCCGGGCCACTGGTAGGCGGTGAGTAGCGGAGTTGTCTCCCGGGCGAGGATTTTCGGAGAAATTTTCTTTTCCCGGGCTAATTTGGTCAATATGACATCACAAAGTTGGAGAATATCCTCCTTGCGTTCACTTAAGGAAGGAACGTTAATCCCGATAACATTTATCCGGTAGTAGAGGTCCTGCCGGAACTTACCTTCCCGCACCAGCCTTTTTAAGTCTCTATTGGTTGCAGCAATAATCCGGGCATTTAATTTAATGGTCTTGGTTCCGCCGACCCTCTCGAACTCCCGCTCCTGTAATACCCTCAGCAGTTTGGCCTGCATGTTCAAAGGCATATCACCGATTTCATCCAGCAGGATAGTTCCCCCGCTGGCCAACTCAAATTTTCCCGGTTTACCGCCTTTGCGTGCTCCGGTAAAAGCCCCTTCCTCATAACCAAAGAGTTCTGATTCCAGAAGCAATTCCGGCAGGGCGGCACAGTTAATTCCCAAAAAGGGTTTGGAATTGCGGTGACTCAAGTTATGAATGGCCTGGGCCAGCACCTCTTTGCCCACTCCGCTTTCACCCTGAATCAGGATAGTGGTCTCCGAACGGGCAGCCCGTTCAATCAGGCTTTTAATTTCGCGCATGCTACGGGTTTTACCAATTACCGCTTCAATGGAATAACTCGGCTTGGTTACCGTCAGGGTCTTCAGGCGGTCTTTATAATACTCAACCTCACCCCTGTAGGCTTGGAGCAGGTAGGGCAGGCACATATCAATTTCCGCCAGGCCCTGGTAGACGGCTATCGCCTTGTCCCGGCAGGTGTTATATCCGCAAGCGGAGCAATTCAATTCATCCTCCGGGTTCACCTTATAGGTGTACTTCAGGATGTTCTTAATTTCCTGCTCCGAGGGGTAGGGAAGTTGAAGCTCTTTATTTTCATACATACGGTTTAAGTCCGCCCCGGTACTTAATGCCGGGCAGGTTCTGGCCAACCGGCTCTCTGTAAACATCAGGCTTTTTCTGGCGTGCAGGTCCAGAGGGCTATCCACTTCCGGACCGTCGATACAGCCCCGGCAAAAGAGAATATCCAGAAACTTCGGGGCAACCTTTCCGGCGGTGAGGCTTTCCAACATTTCCAGGCATTCATTTTTCCCCTCTACCATGGAAAGCTCACTGGAAAAATCCTTACCCGGCAGGGCCAGGTTTCGCAGCAGCCCCCCTGAAACAGGGAAGAGGTCAGGAATTTTCTCTCCCCATTCTTGTCCCAGGACACCTGTTTCCTGGAGTTCAATATTTTTTTGTTTAAAAATTTCTTTAATTTCCCGAAAGGTCAGTACTCCATCGACTATCTCCCCGTTGTCCTCATTGCGGGCCTCTGCTTTTTTTGCTACACACGGCCCTAGAAAGACGATTTTTGCTTGAGGATTTTCATATTTTAGGCTCTTGGCCAGGGCCATAACTGCTGAATCAATTGGGGCCAGGTTAGGGATGAGGGTCGGAAAATAATTTTCAATTAGTCCGACTATGGCCGGACAGTAAGAGCTGATTACCGTTTCATTAGTAGAGGTAATCAGTTCCCGGTACAGGGGCAGGGTCAGGCTTACACCCAAGGTCACGGGCTTAACCTGGGAAAAGCCCAGCCTAAATAAACCTGCTACCAAAGCAGCAGGGCTCTCTTTGACAAAGGAAACCCGGAAGGACGGCGCCAGTATGGCTATCACCGGCTGTGTTTCAGATGCGTTTTGCAGCAGTTCCTCCACTTTAGGAAGGTCACTGTCAATCTGCTTGGCCTTCTGGGCACAAACCCTCACACAACTCCCACAGCTAATACAGCGTTCCGGCAGGATTTTGGCCTGGCCCTCCTCAACCTTAATCGCCTTGACAGGGCAGTTGCGAATGCAGGCATAGCAAGCTTTGCACTTGTCCTGGACGGTGGTTACCACCGACATTCCCATCACTCCCGACTAAATTCCTAGCCACTCTTTTATTCGACGCTTTCTTACTAATTCCTTTGTGTTGTGTCGAAAAATTAGACACCGCTGGCTAAACCAGACGCTTGCTTTGCCTAAATCCTTATACGACCGGTCGTAATCACTTCGACGGAGAGTAATTCTTAGGCAGGGGTATGGCTTTTTCAGCCCGCACAGTATAAAAAACCATTCTGCTACATATGCTTACTTAAATCTGACCCACCTGGCTATGTAATGCAGGCAGAAGGCGGCTCTGGAGAAACAGAGCGGCTGTACCGGAGGAGGTACCCATGTCCATTTTCCGTTCCTCAGATCAGGAGCCGGTTAAAGATGATCTCCGGGTGCATATTGATGATACTTTAGCCCTGGAAAAATTCAGCCGGCTGCTTACCAATACAATTTCTCAAATTTTACCTGAACAGTTTTGTCAGGAAATTGTTGTAATGTGCATAGGCACCGACCGTTCCACCGGAGATTGTCTGGGTCCACTGGTGGGAACAAAGCTTGTAGAGAACCCGCTGAATCCCTTTGCAGTGATGGGTACCCTTGATGAACCTGTCCATGCCAGCAATCTCGCGGAGAAATTGGAAAGTTTATACCAAAAAAACAATAATCCTTTTGTGATAGCTGTTGATGCCTGCTTGGGCCGATTGGACAGTGTGGGCTTTGTCAGTATCGGCATGGGGGCGCTCCGGCCTGGGGCAGGGGTGAATAAGAATCTGCCGGCAGTAGGACAGTTGCATGTAACCGGCATAGTTAACGTAGGTGGGTTTATGGAGTATTTTGTGCTGCAAAATACACGGCTTAGTGTGGTCATGAAGATGGCCAATATTATTTCCCGGGGCCTTGTTTTTACCGGTCAGGCCCTTAAAATCGGCAAAAACCCGCAGCTCAACAAGAAAACTCCGGGAATTCCCTAAAGCTAATACCCCTGACCATAAAGTTAATGCCCCTGGCCGTCTGCAGCAGACCTTGGGGCATTAACAAGGTTAATTTTTATATTTATTCACCTGACTCCGGCACCGGTGTCATAATATTGCGCCCTACTGTTTAAGGGCTGTTAATACCTCGGCATCTTCCGTCTGGCTAAAATCCAGATAAAACTGGCCTACAGCGTAAAACTCCTCTGACGGTATCAGACAGACGAGTTCATCTACTTTCTTTTTCATCTCCTCCACCACTTCAGCAGGGGCCACAGGAACAGCAAGGATAATTCCTTCCGGCTGTTGCCTCCGGACATACTCAATGGTAGCGGAAAGGGTGAACCCTGTAGCTATACCATCATCCACCAGGACGATAGTCCGGTCTTTCCAAGGGAGGGACTCCCTGCCCTGGCGGTAAGTTGCCAAACGCCTGACCAACTCCTGCCTGGCGGTGGAAATTTCCTTCTCTAAGTCCTGCTTCTCCAGGTTAAAGGCATTCATCAACCGGTGATCCAGCATTACTTCCCCATCCGGAGAAACCGCTCCAATTGCTACCTCAGGATTATAAGGGGAACCGATTTTTCTCGAAATCACCACGTCCAGGGGAGCTTCCAGGACCCGGGCAATTTCCGCACCCACTATTACACCACCCCGGGGAACTGCAACTACAATAGGTCTTTCCCCGTGCAATTTTGCCAGTTCACCCGCCAGCCTGCGCCCGGCGTCCTTTCTATCCATGAACATAACTAATCCCCACTTTCTGTGTCATTTAACCTAGTTTGTGAGGATTGGCCAAATTTTATCTGCGGAGCTGAAGAGCATCATTGATAGCCTTGATTTCTTCTTGATTTAGCGGATATTTTGATTTCGCCTGAACTACCGGTTTGGCATATGTCCTGGAATCATCCCTGCCGTACAAACTGCTGATGACTACACCATCCCCGTTGCCATCCAGTAAAGCTACTGCAAAGCTTAAATCACTGCTGATGTCATCATAAGCGTTGAACCGCACTACCGCCTTGTTTTGTACGCATCTGGCCAGGGTAGTCCTAAGCTCAGACTGGCTATCCAGGATTTTTCTTAAAGTAGCCTGATTTTGCTCCCCAAGTTCCAGGGCTTTTACCAGGAGGTTCTCCAGATTAGTATTTTCGCTGCCTTTCAGTAATACTTTAAATCTTCCGGTAATGTTTCCCATCCGGACTAACGCCCATAACAAAATAAGCAGTAATAGTCCCTGTAAAGCAATGATAGCCAGCAGTACGGTTTCCAGATTGGACCTGATTAACTGAAACAACATGCAGAGCACTCCTATCTTGTAGAATAGTCTAATTCCACGGGAGACTATTACTTCCACATCCATGGGAAAAATTCCTTCAGGTTGACACTGATTCTTTCTTTATTTAAAATGAATTCAGCCGTAGGAATGAAGGAGGCAGTATAAAGTGATACTTGAAGCAAAACTGGAACTCTTAACAGAGCTCCTGACCCAATACCAAAGCTGTGTAATCGCTTTTTCGGGGGGAGTGGACAGCTCTCTCCTGTATAAAGTAGCAGTTGATGTGTTAGGTGACCGGGTGCTGGCTGTTACCGCTGACTCGGAAACCTATCCCTCCCATGAGCTGGAGCAGGCCAGAGAGCTTGCACTAAAACTTAACGCCAATTTTGAGGTCATCAAGACCGAAGAACTGGCCAATCCCGTCTTTGCCCAAAACCCCCCAAATCGCTGCTATTACTGCAAGCAGGAATTATTCGGTAAACTTTTGGCAATAGCTAAAGCAAAAGGCTATGCTTACGTCTTAGATGGCGCCAACGCCGATGACACGGCTGATTTCCGTCCGGGCATGCAGGCCGCAAGAGAACTGGGCGTAAAGAGTCCCTTAAAGGAGGCCGGCCTAACCAAAGAAGATATCCGTACCTTGGCCCGCCAAATGGGTCTTGCCAACTGGGACAAGCCATCTTTTGCCTGCCTTTCCTCCAGATTTCCTTACGGACATCATATCACTCCCGGGAAGCTTGAGCAAGTAGCCGGAGCAGAGGTGATGTTGCGCAACCTGGGCTTTAGGCAGTTCAGGGTCAGGCATCATGGGGATATTGCCAGGATAGAAGTAGACCTTGCTGATCTGTCCAGACTGGTGGAGGAATCCCTGAGACAAAAGGTGGTTAATGGCCTGAAGCAATTGGGCTTTCCTTATGTTACTGTGGATTTGGCCGGTTTTCGCAGCGGCAGCATGAATGAAGTTCTGCCCGGAGAGGTGAAAAATGGATCTAAATAGGATAAAGGAATTGCTTTTGCAGGTCCGGGAGCAAAGTCTTGGGGTAGAGGATGCTTTCCGGGAACTCCGGGAACTCCCTTACCAGGATCTTGGTTTTGCCAAGGTAGATCATCACCGCCACCTGCGCAGCGGTTTTCCTGAGGTTATTTTCTGCCAGGGCAAAACTGTGGACCAGGTATGTTCCATTTTTGCTACCCTGGCGGAAAAGAATAATGTAGTCTTAGCCACCAGGGCGGAGGAAGCCGTATTTCAAAAGGTACAGGAGCGTTTCCCCGCTGCTGGCTATTATCCGTTGGCCCGGTGTATCGTCTGGGGTTCTCCTGTCCTGCCCCGGAAAACAGGAAAGGTGCTGGTAGTAAGCGCCGGGACCGCTGACCTGCCTATTGCCGAGGAAGCGGCAGTAGTGGCCGAAGTGATGGGCAATCCTGTTGAACGGCTCTATGATGTAGGTGTTGCCGGCATACATCGCCTGCTGGGCAACCGGCCACAGTTGACTGAGGCCTCGGTGGTCATCGTAGTGGCGGGAATGGAGGGAGCCCTGGCCAGTGTGGTTGCCGGCCTTGTCGAGCGCCCGGTGGTAGCGGTTCCTACCAGTGTCGGCTATGGCGCCAGCTTTGGCGGTCTCGCCCCGCTTTT
>JAJZTU010000373.1 GCA_021848765.1 Bacillota bacterium | reverse complement strand
GCAGCCTTAAGCTTAGCCCGGACCGGCAACCGGAAGCTTGCCGGAGGCACAGAGGGGTCAGTGGGTATCCTGCAAAGTTTAGGTCCTAAGGTGCTGCAGGGACAGTGGGAGAGGGCTATGAAGCTGGCGCAACGCCTGGAGGAGTTGACTCTGCAGATTAGGAATCTGGCAGCGTTCAGGGAGTTTCCCTGGCAGTACCGGGATGAACTGCTCCAACTCATAGCCAGGGCAGAGGAATTAGGCGGGGGACTGCCCGAAAGGGAGAGCCTGTACCAGGCGCCTAAAGCCAGGCCGGAAAAGCAAGTTGAAGAGCTTAAGGCCAAGCTGGGGGAGCTTCAGGAGCGGGAACGAAAACTGCACGCAGCGGGAACCGGGTGGAAAGGCAAACTCAAATGGCTTCCCGGGGCGGCAATAACGGCAGGGGCTGCCTGCTCTTTCCTGGCGGTTCAGGTCAATCCCTGGTTCTGGTTAGGAGCTGGGGCGGCCGGAGTGTGGGCAGTGTTAGCATTTTGGGGGCAAGGCCGTATAGAAAGGGAATTGCACAGGCTTAGGGAGGAAATCAAATGGGTACAGGTGAACCAAAGGGCTGCGGACATCCTGAACATGGCAGGGGCGCCGGACCCGGAAGCCTTTCTGTCCGGGTGCAGGCAGCGCAAGGCCTGGGAAGAGGCCAGGTCTGAACACCAACAAGTGTGGGAACATTTAAAAAGCATTCTGGCAGCAGCCATAAACGGCCTGGAAGACCGGGTGGAGGAGTTTAACCGGGTGGGGCGGGAGTTATTGGATGCAGCCCGGGAACTGGAGGAGGCCCAGGCTGAGTTAGAGAGGCTGACCCAAGAGAGGGAGGCTCTGGAGTTGGCCGCCCGCTGCATCCAAGAGGCTTCCGGAGAAATCCACCGGGATTTTGCCCCCAGGCTTAATGCCCGAATTGGGACACTGGTCAAAGCGGTTACCGGGGGACGGTATAGCCAGGTCCGGGTGGACGGAAGCTTGAATCTACGGGTGCTGGCCCCGGAAACCGGGCGTCTGGCGCCTTTAAGAGCTTTAAGCAGCGGCACGGTAGACCAGTTCCGTTTATCCCTGCGCTTGGCGGTTGCCGATTTGCTTACCGGTGGCAGGGGGGGACTGCCGCTGATTCTGGATGATAGTTTTGTCCAATGGGACGACCGGCGGTTGGAAGGAGCTCTGGCCCACTTACTGGAACTGGCCCGGAGTAACCAGGTCCTGTTATTCACCTGCCAACAGCGGGAAATGAATATTTTGTCAAGATGGGGCCGGGAGGGGAAAAAATATTCATTGATAAACCTACATTAATTTGCAGCCAGTGGGAAAAAATTAATAAAGAGTTCCAGGTCACATTTTTTGACTCCCAAACACAAACAAGGTACCATACGGGGGTATGAAAATAATGTGACTTTTTTGTGAACTCTACTGACAATCCCTGAAATATCCGCTATAATTAAAACAACATCGATATACCCATCTGGGGTATAGTAAGTGGACGGCGGAGGTGGCTGCATGGTTAGGGGTAACAAAGCTGATTTACTGCAGAGGCTCAAGAAGATTGAAGGCCAGGTCCGGGGCGTTTCCCGGATGATTGAGGAAGACCGTTACTGTGTGGATGTGTTGATGCAAATAGCAGCCATCCGGGCCGGTATCACCAAAATCGGCGTGACTATTATGGAAGACCATATTCGAGGGTGTGTAACCAGCGCCATCAAGGAAAACCAGGGTGACCGGCATGTAGATGAGCTGATGGATATTTTGCTGAAATTTGTTAAGTAAGGATGGGTACAAACAACTGTTGGATATCCTGTTGCCCTTAGAGATGTACGTGACGAGCCTTCTATATTTTCCGGAAGTTACCGCATTATTTTGTTGCAAAAAACTTAGTCTACGAGTATCGGTTTACGAAAAAACCTTTGATTATACAAGAAAAGCCGAGGAGGAGATACATATGGCTGGAACACAAGTGGCAGCCACAAAGCATGTAGTCTTACCTGTCCGGGGCATGTCCTGTGCAGCATGTGTAGCCCATGTGGAAAAGGCCCTGAAAAGCCTTGCCGGGGTTATCGAAGCAAAGGTCAACCTGATGGCCGGCAAAGCTGCAGTGGATTACGAGCCGGAAAAAGTCAGTATTCCGGATATGGTCAGGGTGGTCACAGATGTGGGTTTTGAAATAGTCACGGAAGAACTGTCCGTTAAGGTTGCGGGAATGACCTGCGCCGCCTGTGTAAACAAGGTGGAAAGGACGGTTAAAAAGCTTCCCGGCGTTGCTAATGCCGTAGTAAACCTGGCTACTGAAAGTGCCAAAGTGGAATATTATCCCGGGACGGTCACCAAGTCCGAAATTAAACAGGCTATTGAGGCCCTGGGGTATAATGTTGAGGAACGTGGGGACGCCCAGTCGGAACTGGACCGGGAGCGGGAAGCCCGGGAAGCGGAGATCAGCCGGCAACGCAGAAACATGTGGCTTACCTGGCCGGTATCGCTGATCGCCATGCTGGGGACCATGCGGGAAATGTGGATTCTGGACAGATTTATTCCGGAATGGCTGGGCAATAACTTTACA
>JAJZTU010000056.1 GCA_021848765.1 Bacillota bacterium | reverse complement strand
CAACACATATCCAAATAGAGATTGTTAAAGAAAATGAAATTGTGAGAATGAGCGAGTATTAGCAAGAAAATCTTTAATTTATAGAGGGAGGGAATTGAATTGGCCAAGACTATAGTGAATAGTGACTGCATGTTGTGCGTATGGGACTGTGGGATAAAATGTCATCTCGAGGACGGTCGCTTAGTTAAAGTTGAAGGTTTGCCTGAGCACCCGATTTCCAAAGGATATATCTGTCCGCGGGGGGAAGCCCTGCCCGATTATGTTTACTCACCTGTCCGTCTGACATCACCAATGCTGAAGGAAAAAGGACGCTTCCAACAGGTTAGCTGGGACACCGCTTTAGACTTCTGCGTAGAAAAATTAACTGATATTAAGAAAAAGTATGGTGCCAAGGGACTGTGCATGTTTTGCGGCTCGATCGGTGTAGAGAATATTGAAGTAGCCCAGTTTGCCCGTCGTTTCAAAGGACTTTACGGAACTCCTAACCTCTTTTCAGTTGAAAATTTATGCTACCGGTCGAGGATTCTGGCCCGCATGATCACCTATGGTCGTTACCCACTGGAAGATCCCGTGGATTCACAAACCATCATCCTGTGGGCCCATAATCCCGATGGCTCAAGGGGTATGCTGGGTGAACAAATCCGCGAATGGTTAAAAAATAAAAACCTCAATTTGATAGTTATCAATCCCAAAAGAATAGCATTGTCCGAAAAGGCCTATCACCTGACGATTCGCCCAGGTACAGATGCAGCGCTGGGACTGGCCATGCTGAATGTAATAATTAACGAAGGACTATACGATAAAGACTTTGTTGAAAATCATACTGTTGGTTTTCCGGAGCTGGTTGAGCACGTTCAACAATATACTCCCGAATGGGCTCAGGAAGTTACCTGGGTACATGCGTCAGATATCAGGAATGTGGCCAGGATTTATGCCACAGCCAAACCCAGTTGCATCATCCAGGGTATCAATACTATAGACCAACACGTGAATGGTTTGCAAACCAACCGTCTTTTTGCAATCATGCAGGCTGTGGTTGGGTGTGTTGCAATTCCAGGGGGGTGGGTGGAAGGACCCCGTATTCCACTGGGCAACTTGGCTGTTCCTGATAAGGAGGATCCTATTGGCTTCAATGACTACCCAGTATTTACCAATCTTTGGGGTCGCAAGGGACCTTACGGGATAGCGAATATGTTTCCACAGGCTGTCATGGAAGGGAAACCCTATCCCATCAAGGGAGCACTCGTATCTGCGGCAAATCCAGCCGTAACTTTCCCTGCATCGCAAAAATACAGAGAAGCATTTCAAAACCTGGAATTTATGGCCGTATTGGACCCATTCATGACCGAAACTGCTGAACTAGCGGATGTAGTGTTACCGGCTTCCACGTTTATGGAGAAGGGCGGCCTCTCCTACGTATATGGTATTGCCTTAGGCGAACCATTCGCTCAGATTCACCATAAGGTCGTCGAACCGGTAGGTGAAAGCTGGCCTGACTGGAAGATCTGGTCCGAACTGGGCCGCCGTATGGGCATGGATTTCCCGTGGCAAACCGATGATGATGTGATAGATTCCCTCTTGTTGCCTGGTGATTTAAAAGATAAATTAATGGCAAATCCAGAAGGCGTTTTTTACGGAGAAAAACAGTATTACATCTACCAGAAAAAGAAAGTGGGCACCCCCAGTGGAAAAGTGGAAATCTACTCCCAAACTTTAAAGGATAATGGGTATGAACCGCTACCGACATATTTAGAGCCTGGCCAAAGCCCGGTAAGCGCCCCGGAGCTATACAAGAAGTACCCGCTTATTCTGATCAACGGTGAGCGTTCCAAGCACTTTACTCATACCTCACACCGAAATATACCTGTGTTGCGTAATGAGAATCCTGAGCCGATTGCGGAGATAAACCCGGCAACAGCAGCCCAGTATGGTTTGGCAGATGGCACAATGGTCAAGGTCGAGTCAAAAAGCGGGGATGTGCAAATGCGGCTGCGTATCAACGACAAGTTAGTAACCGGTGTGGTAAGTGTACCGCACGGCTGGGGCAGCGCCAATGTAAACAATTTGGCTGATTTGGATGTCGTCGACCCAATTACAGCTTACCCTGACTTTAACCAATTGCTTTGTAGGGTGGTACCGGCTTAAAAAGATGTACACATATAAAATGACGGATAGAGGGGTTGTAATATGAGGTACTCAGAGACAGGATATCAACTGGAAGTTGATTTATCCCGTGGAAACATTGAAAGGATAGAAACTGACCCAAAATTAACGGAACTTCACCTTGGGGGTCAGGGTATTAATGCCAAGATAATATATGATAGGGTTGGGCCTGAAGTGGACCCCTTTTCTCCCGACAATTTACTCATATTTGGCACCGGCCTGTTACTTGCCACACCTGTTGTCGGTGCTAACCGAACCATTGTGAACACTATTTCTCCCCAGACAGGCTTATTTGCACATTCAGTAATGGGAGGATGGTTCGGACCGGAACTAAAACATGCCGGCTATGATAGAATAATCATCCGCGGCAAGGCCGACGGCCTGGTATATTTGTATATAAACAATGATAAAGTGGAGATACGTGATGCCAGTCATCTCCGGGGGAAAGGCGTGACAGAGACCGCGACCCTCATCAAAGAAGAACTTAAGGAACCTAATGCCCAGGTGGCCGCTATCGGCCTGGCCGGTGAAAACAGGGTCTATTCGGCCAGTATCGAACATGGTTGGTCCAGCGCTGCCCGCGGGGTAGGCGTGATCATGGGAGACAAAAGGTTAAAGGCCATTGTTGTTCGTGGAACAAAGGACATCAATATAGCTCGGCCGGCTGAACTCTGGGAGTTAACCGTCCGCCTGAGGAAGGAAATGTGTGAGAGCGATGGTGTCGGGGATTGGATGGCGGTCGATGAGGATGACAGTTTTCACCACAATCATTTCTCCTGGGGCAATTCGCGTATGCGGAGAAGGAATTTTTGGAGTCCAGAACTAGAAGACAGATGGTATAACTTAAAATATGACAATATGGACCGGCAGATAGGCTGCTATAACTGTCCGAAGGCATGCATTAATGTAATTTCCTACCCTGGAAGGAAAAGGTTTGGCTATAAATGCTTCGGAAAAGATACATATCATATGGCGGCTTTTAAAGAACTGGACTTTAGTTATGAAATACTTGGTGTTGCTCAGGAGTATGGATTCGACTCATACTCAACGCCGCAGGTTATCGCCTTTGGCATTGAGCTTTACGAGGCCGGAATTTTAACTGATAAGGATATGCCGGATTTTCCGGTCGACCCCGGGGACAGGACCTGGTATCTCCTGGAGAAAATCGCGCGGCGCGAAGGGATTGGCGATGTTTTAGCCAATGGCATTTATTGGGCGGCCCGCCAGATTGGTAATGGTGCGGAAGCATATGACCATAACAGCACGAAAAAATTTGAGCAAATACCCATCAAGCTGGGTAAGCTTAACCCGGCTTATTTCCTTATGATAGCTACCGGTGAGAAGATGGCGATCACCCAGATAGAAGGGTCTTTTCCCCAGGATCCCCTTCCTACCAGGGAGGAAAGAGAAGAGTTTGTCAGCAAATGGGATGCAGTACCTGATGAGAAGTTTAAGCAATATTTCCTGGAATGGGAAAAGCGTAATGAAATATCTAATGAAAGGACATGTGCCATCGTTGATTGGAATGAGGCGATGCATTACATTGATGACTCCACCGGGCTCTGCGCTTTTGTGTCATCATTCAGAGGCCAGTTTGGCGGGGGCATCGCATATCACATAAATAACATACCAAATCAAATCACACTGGCGACGGGCATGGAGTTTGATAAAGACAAACTATGGAAAGTTTTTCAAAGAAACCGGACCCTGGTCAGAGCCATTAATGTAAGGAGAGGCCTGAGGAGAGCCGATGAGAGGCCACCGGAAGACCACTGGGCGGTAAGGGACGAAGAGCTTGAACAAAAGCTGCTTGGAGACTATTATGAATTCAAGGGCTGGAATATGGAAGGAATCCCCACTAAAGTTACGTTAGACGAACTGGGATTAAACTACGTAAGCGAAGACTTCCTACAAAGGGGGATCTTAAAACCGTGAGTACTGAATTAGCGAACCAAAAAGTCAGAAACATAAAAGTTGACCTTGATAAATGCAATGGCTGCCGTTCCTGTGAGATAGCCTGTTCGGCATTTCACGCCAAGCCGAAATACAGCAGCATAAATCCTGCTCGGTCCCGGATTCGGGTCACTATGGACCTGCTGAATGATGAGTATGTACCAATCAGGGCCACTGATTATACCAAAGCCGGGTGTGATGGCAGGCGCACTTATACAATAAGAGGGAAAGAATACAGCGAGTGCAGCTTCTGCGGTACTGTCTGCCCGACTCGGGATTTATTCAAGGAACCCGATTCCGGCCTCCCCCTCAAATGCGATATGTGTGAAGACGAAAAAGAGCCCCTATGTGTTCAGGCATGCCCGCGCGGAGTCCTGACCTGTGAAGAGATTGATGCAGTACAGGAAGAAGTAAAGCTCGACGATATGGAACTAGGTATGAGATCATTAATAGACAAATTTGGCTCTAAGAAGGTAGCAGATACCTATAACCGGATGACAAAAAAGGGCTAAAAGATGAAATCAGTCACGAGTCTCGAGACTCGCAACTCGCGACTCCGTGTTAATAAATTGCGAAAGAAGGGGAGAAATAATCGTGGAGACTGTAGCACCCTTCAAAGAGGTCATTGAAGAAATAAAAGAGAACGGTGCAGAGGCCGTTAAATTCTGCTACCAATGCGGAAAATGTGATACTGTGTGTCCCTGGAACAGGGTCAGGTCTTTTAGTATGCGCAAGCTGATCCGGGAGGCCGTCTTCGGCCTGACTGAGATAGAAAATGAAGAAATCTGGCGGTGTACGACCTGCGGCAAATGCCCGCAGAAGTGCCCCAGAGATGTAAAACAGATTCAAAACATGGTCGGCCTGCGTCGGATGGCTACCAGCTACGGTGTTTTTCCTGCTGCAGTTAAGCCTTACCGTGGGGTAAGTGCGGGGCTGACAGCAGAAGGCAACCCCTTTGGTGAGGAACGAGCCAAGCGTGCCGCCTGGGCGGATGGACTCGGCGTGAAACCGTTTGCTGAAGGAATGGAAATCCTGTATTTCACCGGCTGCTACCTGAGCTATGACTCCAGGTTAAAGAAGGTAGCCCAAGCCACGGCCAATATCCTCAAAAAAGCCGGGGTTAACTTCGGGATTCTGGGCAGCAAAGAGAACTGCTGCGGAGAGAGCATCCGGAAGACCGGCAATGAGGAACTGTTCAAACGCATGGCCAGGGAAAACATCAAAGCTTTTATCGATAACGGGGTCAAGAAAATTCTCGTTAGTTCACCTCATTGCTATCACACCTTCAAGAATGAGTATCCGGAATTCAGTGTGAACTTTGAGGTTGTCCATATCACCGAGTATTTGGCTCAGCTGATAAAAGAAGGACGTCTTCAGATCAGCAAGGAGTATGCAAAGAAGATAACCTACCATGACCCATGCTACCTGGGACGGCATAATGGCATATTCGATGCCCCGCGGGAGGTCTTAAAGCAGATCCCCGGACTGGAACTGAACGAACTGCCTGAGGCGCGGGAAGAGAGTATGTGCTGCGGCATGGGTGGAGGCCGGGTTTGGGCTGAAACACCCAAGACCGAACGGTTCTCCAACCTCAGGTTGGAACAGGCCATTGGGGTTGGCGCGGAGATACTGGTAACAGCTTGCCCGTATTGCATCACTGCCTTTGAGGATAGCAGGTTAGTTATGAATTTTGAAGATAACCTCCAGGTTAAAGATATTACAGAAATCCTCCAGGAAGTGATTTAGACAACCAAGGAGCCAAACGGCAGGAAGCGTTTGGCTTTTCAGCCTTCCGACAGAGAGCGCCGTTTCGCTTGCTCGTGATCTGGGCATTACTCTGGTTGTTCAACAAATTAAGTACGGCTAACCTGCGAACCCGGACAGTACGGGGCACGTAAAACCTGAAGAGGTGATAGAAAGTGGAAAATGAACTATTGCTAAACAAAAATATTCAGCAACTTGGTAAAAGTACTGGAGATAGTAATTTTGGAGATGTATTGGTTGTCGGTGGAGGGATCAGTGGTATCCAGGCCTCGCTTGATCTTGCCACTGCGGGTTTTAGAGTTTATCTGGTTGACAAAGCCCCGGCTATCGGCGGCCACATGTCCCAGTTGGACAAAACCTTCCCTACTAATGACTGCTCCATGTGCATTGAATCGCCTAAGTTTATTGAATGTAAAAGGCATCCCAATATAGAAATCATGACCTATACTGAAGTTGACAGTGTCGAAGGGGAAGCTGGAGACTTTCAGGTAACCCTGCTTAAAAAGCCCAAATATGTTGACGAGAGCAAATGCACCGGTTGTACTTCCTGTGTAGAATACTGCCCGGCCAAATACCCTGATCAATTTAATCAAGAAATATCGGATAATAAAGCCATCCATATATACTTTGATCAAGCAGTTCCTCTTGTCGCATATATTGATGAAAGCTGTCGTTATCTTAAAGACAAGACATGTACTGTATGCCAAGGAGTCTGTAAGAATAACGCCATAGATTTTGACCAAAGGGCGGAGAAGGTACGAGTAAATGTAGGGACGATACTTCTGTCTCCTGGCTTTGAGCCATTTGATCCTAAGTTGAGGGAAGAATATCACTACGGAGATTTTGAGAACGTAGTAACCAGCATGGACTACGAACGGCTGTTAGCCTCCACTGGGCCATACCAAGGTGAGATATTGCGTGCTTCCGACTTGAAGCATCCCCATAAAGTAGCCTGGATTCAATGTGTCGGTTCCAGGCAGGTTACCACCGGCGGCAACAGCTATTGTTCTAGCGTATGCTGCACCTATGCCCAGAAACAAGTAATTCTGACCAAGGATCACGACGTTGATGCACAATGTACAATATTCCATAACGATATTAGATCCTATGGCAAGGATTTCGAACGATTCTACCAAAGAACTGAGAACCTTCCCGGTGTCCAATTTATCAGAAGCTATGTATCAATAGTTAAAGAGAACCCGGTCACCAAGAATGTCACCATACGATATTCTACCACTGATGATGGAGTGAAGGAAGAAGAATTCGACATGGTGGTATTATCGGTCGGACTGACTCCTCCTGCTGATGTTCAAGGCATGGCAAAAAAATTCGGCATTGAACTTAATGCTCACCAATTTTGCAAGACCAACTCTTTCAATTCTATGAAGACTACCAGGCCTGGGATCTTTGTAAGCGGAACCTTCCAGGGTCCAACAGATATTCCTGAGTCGGTTTTTAGCGCCAGCGGAGCTGGTTCCCAAGTAGGTGAACTCCTTGACTACAGGCGAGGGGAGTTGGCCCAAGAACGGATCTATCCGCCGGAACGGGATGTCGCGGCTGAGGAGCCAAGGATAGGCGTCATTGTCTGTCATTGTGGAGCTAATATTGGAAGGGTAGTAGATATTCCTTCGGTAGTTGAATATGCCTTAAGCTTACCCAATGTTGTCTACGCCCAGGAACAGCTCTTTGCGTGTTCTACAAACTCTGCCCAAGAAATAACAGATATGACCAAGGAAAAAGGTCTCAACCGAGTAGTTGTAGCCGCTTGTACACCCAGGACACACGAGCCCCTATTCCGGGATACCCTTCGGGAAGCAGGAATTAACCAATACTTCTACGAGATGGCTAATATTAGAGAACATTGCGCCTGGGTTCACTCCAAAGAAAAGGAAGCGGCCACCCAAAAGGCAAAAGAAACAATCCAGATGTCGGTAGCCCGTGTCCGCCATTTGGAGCCCTTACAGGAATTTGATCTGTCTGTGAATAAGATGGCTTTAGTGGTCGGCGGAGGCCTGGCAGGCATGACTAGCGCCCTCTCCATAGCTAACCAGGGGCATCAGGTTCACCTAGTGGAAAAGGAAGCTGATCTTGGGGGAATGGCACGAAGAATTAAATCTACTCTGGATGGGCTGGATGTTCAAACATATTTACATGACCTTATTAAAAAGGTCTATCAGCATCCCTTGATCCGGGTATATCATAATGCTGCCATCACAGACGCTACCGGTTATGTGGGGAACTTTGTAACCAAGGTGGAGTCTGAAGGAAGAGTCGCAGAGATTAAACATGGAGCAGCCGTCATCGCTATAGGCGCCGAAGTATCCCAACCCACTGAATACCTTTATGGTGAAGATGATAGGGTAATGACTCATCTGGAATTGGATGAAAAAATCGCCCAAGGAGACGAAGGAGTGGTTAACTCTGAGAGTCTGGTGATGATCCAATGCGTAGGCTGCAGAAATGAAGATAGAAATTACTGCAGCCGGATATGCTGCAGCGAATCAATCAAGAACGCCTTGAAACTAAAAGAGCTAAACCCCCAGATGGACATTTGTATTCTCTTTAGAGATATTAGAACCTATGGGTTTAAAGAGGATTTTTACCGAGAAGCAGCAAGTAAGGATATAAGGTTTATCCGTTATGAGAAGGATGATAAACCCCAGGTGGCAGCAGTAACAGAGGGTGGTAAACCTGTTTTAAGGGTTACCGTGACCGATCCTATTTTAGGTAAGAAGCTTGAAATAGATGCTGATGCACTTGCTTTAGCTGCCGCAGTAATTCCCTCCTCAGAAAGTCAACAAATAGCGGGACAGTTTAAGGTAACCTTGAGTCCGGACGGTTTCTTCCAGGAAGCTCATGTCAAATTAAGGCCAGTTGATTTTACCGCGGAAGGCATTTACTTATGCGGGACAGCTCACTATCCCAAGTTTATATCGGAAACCATAAGCCAGGCCTATGGGGCTGCAGGACGGGCCTTAACTATTCTATCAAATGATACAGTGGTAGCCTCCGGGTCTGTTTGCGTGGTAAACGAGAATGATTGCCTTTCCTGCGGAGCATGTATCGCAGCCTGTACTTACGGCGCCGTAGAGTTTCGCGAGACACCACAGGGCAGAAAGGCCATAGTAAACCCTGTGCTCTGTAAAGGTGATGGTCTGTGTAATACAAAGTGTCCAACAAATGCTATTTCACTAAAACACTACACGTTTGAACAGGTCTTAGGTCAAATTGACGCGGCAGTTCCAGCCTTGTAGAAGAGCGCCAAAAACCGGGATTGCTAACTAAAGAGGGGGGATAAGAGTGGGAACAGGAACCGAGTTTAAGCCAAGAATCTTAGGTTTTGTGTGTAATTGGTGAGCGTACGGCGCAGCAGATTTGGCTGGAGTTTCCAGACAACAATACAAAACTTACACTAAATTAATACGCATGATGTGTTCCGGCAGGGTAGACCTGGGCTTTGTGTTCAGGGCATTATCAAACGGGGCAGACGGTGTGTTTATCGGCGGCTGTCACTTAAACGACTGCCATTATAACACCGGGGGCAACTACCATGCCGTCAATATGGTGCTCCTGGTTAAAAGGATATTGGCCCACATCGGGCTTAACCCCGACAGGTTAAGGCTGGAGAGCGTATCTGCTGGTGAAGGTATCAGGTTTGCTGAGATAACCAACGACTTTGCTCAAGAGGTGAAGGAATTGGGACCCTTGGGTAAGGGTGAAGGCATAGATAAAGAAATATTACAGTTAAAGCTGGAAGCAGTTACTCAGTTAATCCCCTTCATCAAGGTAGTGCTGAATGAGAGGCTTAGGGTACGATTCGGTACAGTGGAGGAATATGAGGAATTCTATGCCAGTGAAGAGTTAGACAGGTTATTCCGTGAATTGATTGCAGACAAATTGGCTATCAGCCAAATTATGTCAGTCCTGCGGGAAAAGCCCCTTTCGACTGCAGAAATATCAAACACTATTGGCCTGGCCCAGTCTGAAGTAGCTAGACACCTAAGTGATTCAGCAAAGCACGGATTAGTCAGGTATGAGGAAGACTTGGAGCGTTTTGTCATTGTATAAAGGAAGGAGGTTTGGACAGAGGCTATGGATAATGCTGCAATTGACCATATTATTAATAAATATCAAGGCCAGGCCCGCTTCCTGATTCAGATTCTGATGGAAATTCAGGAAGAGAACCGTTGGCTGCCAAGAGAAGTATTGAAGACGGTCAGTGAGAAATTAGACGTGTCCTTTAGGCAGGTAATGCGCATAGCTACCATGTACAAAACATTCAGCCTGGTTCCCAAAGGCCATAACGAGATCCATATTTGCATGGGTAATGCCTGTCATGTTCGGGGTGCAGAGCGCCTTCTGAAGGAAGTGCAGGAACTGACCGGGATCAAACCGGGTGAGACGGACTCCGATGGGAAGTTCAGCCTGGAAATCGGCTGCTGCCGGGGCAACTGCTGTTCCGGCCCGGTGATGGAAATCGGTGGGAAGACTCAGGATAAGATGTCGCCAGCCGAAGCGCTAAAAAACTATGAGTGAGGGAAGATTATGGCACGAATAAATTCAGCTGCTGAATTGGAAGAACGAAGGCTTGGCATCTTATCAAAAAGAGACCCCAATAAGCTCTGTATCGCGGTATGTAACGGCAACGGCTGCTCCGGCCGCAACGAAGGGATCATCAGTGTTTTTACTGAAGAACTCGGCAAACAATCACTGGACGGTAAAGTTGATGTCAGGGCAACGGGCTGCCACGGCTTCTGTGAGAAAGGCCCCTTTGTCGTTATATATCCCGAAGAGATATGCTATACAGGGGTAACCCTTGAGGATGTCCCTGAAATTGTGGCCCAGACTGTGGTGGGGAATCAGGTAGTTGATCGCCTGGTCTATACAGACCCGGCTACCGGTGAAAAAGCAGTGCGCCAGTCTGACATACCATACTACAAGAACCAGACCAGACTGCTTATGGGCAATAACCCGATGATAAATCCCAAGGACATCGATGAATACCTGGCCTTAGGCGGGTATGCCGGGTTATCTAAAGCTCTTTTTGAAATGACTCCTGAACAGGTTCTTGAAGAGATAAAGAAAGCCAACCTGCGTGGTCGTGGGGGCGGCGGGTTCCCCGCCGGGTCCAAGTGGGAGACTACCAGGAATGCGCCGGAGAAGGTTAAATATGTAATCGTCAACGGCCACGAGGGTGAGCCCGGTGCGTTCATGGACAGGGCGCTGTTCACAGGTAACCCGCACCTGGTGTTGGAAGGCCTTATCATCGGGGCATATGCCATCGGGTCACACTTAGGATTCATCTACACCAGGCATGACTCGCCTGAATTGTTGGCAAACATCCGTACCGCCCTCAAACAGGCGGAGGAGTATGGACTGCTGGGTAAGGATATCATGGGTTCAGGCTTTGACTTTGAAGTGGAAGTGCATTTCGATATCGGGATATTTGTTTCCGGTGAGTCCAGTGCGTTGATGAGGTCCATCGAAGGTAAGGCCCCGGAGCCGACACCTAAATATATCCGTACCTCGGTAAGCGGTATCTGGGGGAAACCGAGTAACCTGAACAACATTGAGACCTGGGCTAACGTACCCCAGATCATCAGTAAGGGCTCTGAGTGGTATAGCACTATCGGGACAGAGCGAAGTAAAGGTACAAAACTGATATCCTTCTTTGGCAATGTATGTAACACCGGGGTCGTGGAAGTACCCTTCGGCACCTCGTTAAAAGAGATAGTGTACGGCTTTGGCGGAGGCATTCCCAATGGTAAGAAACTGAAAGCCGTGCACTTTGGCGGCGCTATGGGAGGTTCGCTTCCTGCAAGTATGATTGACACACCGCTGGATTTTGACGGACTGGCCAAAGTGGGGGCCCAGATTGGCGCAGGTGCTTTGATGGTATTGGACGAAGATACCTGTATGGTTGACCTGGCCAGGTTCTTCATGAAATTCCTTTCCGAAGAATCCTGCGGGAAATGTGTGCCCTGCCGTGAAGGTGTCAGGCAGATGCTGAACATCCTCACCAATATTACTGAAGGAAAAGGAAAAGAGGGGGATATCGAACTCTTGGAGGAGATATCTGAGGTAGTTGGCGAAGCGGCCCTTTGTTCCTTGGGTAGGACTGCCCCCGCCCCCTTGCTGGGCATGTTGAATTACTTCAGAGATGAATTTGAGGCCCATATCAAAGAGAAGCGGTGCCCAGCTCATTTCTGCAAGAACCTGCAGTAGCGGGAACTAAAACCAGAGGGAGTAAAGAAAAATGAGCAAAATCCTTATTAAAATTGATGGCAGAGAATTTGAAGCCAGTGAGGGTATGACCATTCTGCAGGCGGCCAAAGAAGTCGGAGTAGAGATTCCCACCCTTTGCTATTATGAAAAACTAGAGCCGTATGGCGGCTGCCGCCTTTGTACAGTGGAAGCGGAAATCCGCGGCCGGTCGAAGCTGGTCGCTGCCTGTCTTTACCCGGTGGAAAAAGATCTGATTGTCAGGACCCGGACCGAGAAGGTAGACCAGATCCGCAAGATGCTGTTGGAGCTAATGCTGGCCCATGCCCCTGCTTCCAGGGATCTGCAGGCTTATGCCGAAGAGTATGGTGCAGACAAAAACAGGTTCCAAAAGGAGTCATCCTTCTGCATCCACTGCGGCCTCTGCGTCAGGTACTGTGCGGAGATTAAGAAGAAAGAAGTTATTACATTTGTGGACAGGGGAACCAACAGGGAGATTAGTTTCATTCCCGAGATTGCTTCCCAGGAGTGCGAAAACTGTAAAGAGTGTTTTCCCCTTTGTCCAACGGAGGCACTCCAGGCGGCTTATGTTTTAACCCAGGCATTGTCGTTCCCTTCATTGCAGTCTGTGACGGAATAATAGGTTGATAAATTGCCTTGCGAACCGTTCAGTTCCATTTTTTTCTTTTGAATGCTAAACTGTAGACGAAAATTAACATTTATGTATACTGATAATGTTGGCATCTACTAATTCATTTTCGTTGCCTTTTGATGCACTTCTAACATATGGTTAAGATTGATTTAGTCCATTAAAAGCATCCTTCAATACATCTCACGTGGTGTCGACACGCCCATAAGAGTATGTTACTTCAGGGTGCTTGCAATGGACTTTGCCCATTTATACTGCTATACTTTTTGTTAACAAATAAAAGGGGGTGCTTTTCATGAAACATAACGATTATATCCGCCAGCTTGAAAGCAGAGTGCGCATGTTGGAAGACATCCTTGATCATGTTTACGAATGTATTTATGCTACTGACAAAGATGGTGTTATTATTTATTTTAACCGTGCAACTGAAAAGCTGGACGTAAATGGAAAGAAAATAGCTATCGGTTTGACTGAAGAAGCGGTATGGGGCGACAACATTCTTACGCATGCTCAATTGCTAAAAGAGGGTATCCCGAAGCTTGAAATCGAAGATTCTCATACTGCAGTCAACGGAAAAGAAATTAGAATAATTGCTAGTACTTACCCTTACTTTGAAAATGGAGAACTCAAGGCGGTTTACAGCGTAGGCCGTGATATAACTTCGCCCGACTCATACATCGAGCGTACATATGAATTGCAGCGCAGTTATGATCCGAGGAATATGGTCCGAAACGTCCAGAACGGAACCAGCTACACCCTTGAAGATTTAGTTTTCAAAAGCCAGGCCATGGGGGAATGTGTTGAAGTTGCCAAAAAGCTGGCTTCACACCCCTCAAATATCATGGTTTTTGGCGAAACAGGCACAGGCAAGGAGCTTTTCACACAGGGTATACACAATGCCAGCACTCCCAATGAACCCTTTGTCGCTGTGAATTGCGCGGCTATTCCTGAGAATTTGCTCGAGAGTTTGCTCTTCGGTAGCGTTAAAGGTGCTTTTACCGGAGCCACATCGGCTCAAGGACTTTTTGAAGAGGCGGGCAAAGGCACATTGTTCCTGGATGAAGTTAATTCGCTGCCTGTCTCTATGCAGGCAAAACTGCTGCGGGCTTTGCAAGAAAAAAAGGTGCGCAGGATTGGCTCCAATAAAGACTATGCAATCCAATGCCGCATAATAAGCGCGACCAACCAAAGCCCCTTAGAATTAATTGAAGATAAGCAGCTAAGAAGGGACCTCTATTACCGTCTGTCGGCCTTCGTCCTGAGTATACCACCCGTGAGGGAACGAAAGGAAGATATTCTCGTTCTTGTCGATCACTTTATAAAAGAATACAACCGGCTTTTCCACACAAATGTACTGGGTCTGGACGGTAAGGTTGTAAGTGCGTTTCTTGCCTATGACTGGCCGGGAAACATCAGAGAAATCAAGCATGCACTCGAAAGCGCGTTCAATATTATTGACAAGCATGAGACATTGCTAACCTTAAAGCAGTTTCCCGCGTTATTAAAGGAGCATTCCTGTAATGAATTAAAATGACCTTTGCAAAAAAAAGTACCTCCTGTTAATATACGAGGTGTCAGCTTTCGCGAAGTGACCCTTAAATAACAGAGGAGGTACTCAACATGAAGTATAA